>JAPHUI010000272.1 GCA_026193755.1 Ignavibacteriaceae bacterium
ATTTCGCTTGAATCAATTCGTGAATTCGTGGCTAAAATAAATCAAAGATGAACATCATCATCGGAAGAAAACCTGTTCTGGAAGCACTTAACTCAGAAGAGGAAATTCAACAGGTTTACATTCTTTTCGGACAGCAGGGGAATATTATTAACACCATTCGTGTTGCAGCAAAGAAAAGAGGAATTAAATGCAACCAGATTCCACTTGAAAGATTCAAAACTTACACACCAGACAAGAATGCACAAGGAGTAATTGCACTTAAGCAAGATTTCAAGTTCTTTTCCATAAACGAAATTTTATCAGATGCAAAAAAAACTTCGCTTCCGTTAATACTTGTATTGGATGAAATTCAGGATCCTCATAATGTTGGTGCTATACTTCGTTCTGCTGAATGCAGTGGAGTTAATGGGGTCATACTCACCAAACATCACAGTGCAACTATCACATCAACAGTTACAAAAGTGTCTGCCGGTGCAACAGAACATCTAAAAATCTGCCAGATAAATAATCTTTCACAAACAATTGACGAACTGAAAGAAAAAGGTTTCTGGATTGTCGGCTCATCTTTAGAAAATGCAAATAACTATACAGAAGTTGATTACAAAATTCCGATTGCATTAGTTGTTGGTAACGAAGAAAAAGGAATCAGAAAACTCACAGCAAGCAAATGCGATTTTCTTGTCAAGATTCCTATGAGCGGAAAAATTCAATCTCTAAATGTTTCCGTGGCAACAGGAATACTTCTTTTCGAAATCCTCAAGCAAAGAAATTAAGGATATGCAAAATGTCAGTCTGATCTTGTCGAAGACTGACCGTCTCACTTCGACAGGCTCAGTGTGACTTTCCCTTAAATAACTGAATTTTATTTGTTGATTTCCACCACATAATTTCTTACGTTTAGACCAATAATTCTTTGGGAGGAATTATGATAAAGTGGGTCGCATTATTTTGTATTTGCTTCGTCGCAAGCATCTCGCCGCAAACTATAATCTCACCACAATTCTCCGAGCTGAAGGGGATGGAAGATCAGCAAGGTAACACCCATTTGTTTTACAGGATTTATACATACTCTGACAATCCACCAATCTATCAGTGGAGCAATCATATTTACCATCTGGATCTATTTACAGGACTCGATACATTATATATTTCTGAATCAGGCTACGAATACCCAGGAAATAGTTTTAACAATGAGGTAAGAGATGTTGATTACTGGAACAACAATCCGGCAGAATTTATTTATGGTGGTGGGGAACTTTCTGGTCCCTTCATCGAAGGGGGTGCTTACATCACAAGGTTTGATGGGTTTACAAGTTATTTTGGCTTGTTTCAAGGTTATGCGAGCTATATTGATATATCACAAAACAACGATAGTTTGTTGTATGCTGGAATTTATACTGAAGGAGGTCCTGGTATTCTGAAAAGTCTGGATGGAGGCAGAAACTGGGATTCACTCTCTATAGTTTACGATTTTCTTTCTCTATGTCCATCCAATGAAAACATTTACTTTGTTGAAAATATAAATGGAGAATTATTCAGAACAACAGATTCAGGCAATACGTTTAGTCTGGTCGGTCCTGAAATCTTGGCCTTTCCGCGATTTTATTATGATGCTGATGGGCAGCATATTTATCTAAAAACTATTATCAAGCTATTTGTATCAAACAATCTTGGGGAACAATTTTCCTGGGAAATTAAATATACAAGACAGCCAGGGTCAGGAGCTTATTTCTATTTTAGTGTTGACAATTCAAACTCGGGAACAATTTTCATCGCAGAAAATAAAAATATTATTGTTTCTACAGATTACAGCAATAATTTCACCTCGTTTAAAACTCTCGATAGAAAAATCGTAGGCATATATAAAAAATCAAACTCCAACAAACTTTATGCTGCAACAAAATATAAAATTTACGAAATTACACCTGACACAATTCAGGTAATAAAAAGCCTTCCAATCCCAGAAGAAGTTTTAAACTTTTACCCTCTTGCAATAGGAAACAAATGGGTTTATGATGTCTGGGGTTGGTGGGCTGATACCACATATCATTCCTATAGTGGAGTTACGTATCGCAAAGTTGTTGGCGATACCGTTATGAGTAACAGTCAATACTACTATAAAGTATTTGATCCGACCACGTTTAACTATCCTCCTTATCTTTTTGAAAGAATTGACACTTCATCCGGAAAGGTTTATAGATATGATAATAGTTTAGGATTACCGAATGATGAATATTTAATTGATGATCTTCTTGCTGAAGTGGGAGATACAATCTGGAGCAGCAGACACCAGTATCAGGATTACTTCCCATTCATTTGTGTAGGCGAAGGAGTTTTTAACAAATGGGGAATCCAGGGTCCAAGAAAAATTTTCACAATATTTGATTTAACCGGATATACATACTCGCTTTCACAAGGTGTTGGAATAGACAGCATTTATGATAATTTTGACTTTGGAGAAAACTTCGTAACACTTAAAGGCTGTGTAATCAACGGTGTTGTTTATGGGGATACAACACTTACTTCTGTTGAAAGTGAAGAACCACCAGCTGTATCGAGCTTTAAACTCGAACAGAATTATCCAAATCCATTTAACCCAGCAACAATTATTCAGTATGCAATAGGCAGTCGGCAATTTGTTACACTAAAAGTATATGA
>JAPHUI010000230.1 GCA_026193755.1 Ignavibacteriaceae bacterium
AAAATTCTTGTGAAGGTTAATTTTGTTAGATTAACTTTTAAATAAACTTAGAAATATACAATCCAAGAAAGATTGCCAAAATACCAATTACTAAAGATCCTAAAGTATAGGATACAAATGAAATGTAGTCGCCATTTTTCAAAAAAACCTGATTTTCATAAGCAAATGATGAAAATGTAGTGAAACCTCCGCAAAATCCTGTGGCTAATAATAATGATTGTGTTTCGGAAAAGTTAGAATATTTTGCTAATGCATTATGTTTTGCTTTGATGGCTGATTCGGCTAAGTTTTTATAATCCATTGTATAACCAAATTTAATAGGCTAAAAATAATTTTTTAGTTCTCTAATAACAAAAAAATTATTTCATTTTAAGAATGATATAAAAAGTCGGAGTGAAAAATTTATTTATTATTCTCGGTTTATCATTCGAAATACTCAAAAGTAGTCTCTTCAAACCCAGAAGATTTACTAATTTAATTAACCAAAGATGAAAACTACTCCAAACCAATCCTTTACCATCATTTAACAAATACTCAACGGAAAATTTTGTGTATAGTTTTAACTTAAAATTATTATTAAACATTTCATACAACTTATGAAGAGATAAGAGTTCTGCGATATCATCCCTCTGCAAATCATTAAATCTGAAAAATTTTAAATAATATTTTTTTACCTGGTCACGTTTGAATAATGCCAGAAACGGTAAACCCCAGTGTGGATCAGCAATAATATTAAAAAGCGATAATCTGTTTGGAGTGCTTAAATAAATAATTCCGCTTTCTTTGAGAATGTGCAGTAATCTTTTTACCAATTCCTCAGAAACCGAAAGATGCTCTACAACATCCTGTAGTATGATAAGATCAAAAGAATCGGGTTTGAAAGGAGATTTTAATCCGTCAGCAATAATTGGTTGTAGTGACTCTGCCCGCGAAATTTTTTTTATACGTTCGGATTTAATTTCCAGGCTGACAACAAAGTTTTTTTTTGAAAGAAGTCTGGAAGTACTTCCTTCACCTGACCCAACGTCTAAAATTCTTAATCCTTCGGGATTAATTTCAGTTGAAATAAGTTCTTTGACAAACTCAGCCCGCTCATCAGAAATTTCCCTTGCCTTTTGCCACCTTTTATAATTTGGATGAGCAGGATTATACTCCCTCTGGATTTCTTTACTTACTTCCATTTTATCTCAGAGAATTGTGCATTAAAAAAGTGGACGATCAGAAATATTTCATAAATAATTTGCAAATAGAAAATTTCCATAAATAAAAACTTGTAACCGAATTTTTTTTGAGTTGACTTTACAACTATTACATCTATTAAGAGCTTTGCAGGAAGAAGAATTCCAAACCATATATTTATAAATATTAGTAATGGGGAGAATAAAAATAATAAATTTGTCAAATGCCAGAAGCCCAAAATAACCTGATGTCTTCTCAAATAATGGAAAGATGTTTGCGTATGTCTTGCTCTTTGCTGAAAATATTCCTTAAAAGTTTTTTTGGTTTCAGAATAAACAAATGAGTCCGTTGCTGTAACGATTCCAATTTTTAATTTACTTTTTACAGCTTCCCTAAGTAAAAGGTCATCATCCCCGCTCAGCGTGTCTTTTGTGTTTAAGTATCCCCCAATCGCTTCGAATTCTTTTTTAGTAAATCCAAAACTTCTGGCAGCAGCAGTATAAGGAAATCCGAATAAAGCCATAGAAAATGAAAGCAAAGAGGTTTTTAAATTTTCAAAGCAGGATATTCTATTAACCAGATGCCTTTCTTTATAAAATGGAGCGATTCCGAACAATACATCATATCCGGATTCAAATTTTTCTGAGTATGCTTGCAGCCAGTATTTTTGCGGATGGCAATCTGCATCCGTTATAAGTAGGTAAGGATGCTGAGAATTTTGTATACCGAAAGTTAAGGCATTCCTTTTTCCGCTGAGTCCCTCAGGTTTTAATTCTTTAATTGAGAAATTTTGAAATCCCTCTGTATTTTTATGAAGTTCTTCTAAAGTTCTGTCAGTGGAGTTATCATCGATTATAATAATCTCAAAATTATTTTTTGGATAAATTAAATTATTGAGTGTGTCAACTAATTTTTTAATTTTTCCCTGTTCATTTTTTACTGAAATTATTACAGAAATATTTACGCTAGCTGAAGTATTTACATTTATATTCATACTTCTTTTTACAATTATGAGCAAACTGCTAACAAGTAGATATAGTATAAAAATTGATATGAATACTATAATAATTAAATCCAAGTATAAATATCCTCACTTGCGGAAAGGTTAGTTCTCATAAAAAATAATGAAAAAATTTTATTTAGAATTAGCATTTAAACATATTTTTTATTTATCTTTACCTCAATTAAGTACAGATAAAATAATTTAATCGGGAATATTATTTGTTAATTTGTTTACAGAAAAATTTTTCCTGTCACGTAGTAAATCAAACTTTAATTCCACGCCTCTAAAATAGTATTATAAATTTAACAATTGTACGAGATAATTATAGATTGATGATTATAACTTTAAATAACCTATCTTTAACAAAACAAGGAGAATTAATGAAGAATCTCACAACATTGTTGTTTGCAATTCTCTTGCTTATAGGCACTGGCAGTGCATTATTTGCGCAGGGAGTTGTTGACGAACGAGCCTGGTCCAGAGTACAGGTAAATCCTTTGCCCAGTGGGACAAAATATAATATGCCCAACTGGATTCCCGCGGATCCGATTTACAGGTTTTATGGTGTAGGAATGGGTGCAACTGTAGGTCCAAATTACAGAGTTCACCCGGGTAGCAATACAACCCAGTCTGAAATGAGTATTGATGTACACCCGACTAATGCAGATATTGCTTTTGGATCAGTAAATGCTACTAACTGGCCGGTAACTACATTATGGGGAACCGGAGTTTATTGGACTACATCCGGTCATGGAGAATCGAACTGGACAGGATTTGACAATCCACCTTTCGGCACAAACGGAGGTGACCCTGCTTCAGCAATTGGACCGAATGGATATTTTTATGAAGCTTATCTCACAAACTCCTATTCATTGGGTGTAGCCACATCAACTAATTTTGGCACAAACTGGACAACACATATAGCATATGGAGTATCTAGCCAGGATAAAGAACATTTGATGGTTGATAAAACACCAACTAGCCCATATGTTAATAGAGTTTATCTCCCATGGTCAGATTTAAATAGCAGCAACGCTGCATTGGTATATTCCAGTGATTTTGGCGTAACCTGGTCTTCATATAAGAATCTATCAACGGGACTTGGCGGTTCATTTTACCAGGGACCGAATGTTCAGACTGCCGCTAATGGTGATGTATATGTTGCATACGCAATTTATGATGCTCAATGGACTGATGGGGAAGATGGTATCGGTTTTTCAAAATCAACCGATGGTGGAGATACCTGGACAAATTTGAGAGCTTTTGATCATGAAAACTTTGGAATAAGAGGAAACTTATCGAGTAAGAATGGTATAAGAGTTAACTCATTCCCGGCAATGGCTGTAGATAGATCAGGCGGACCAAATGATGGTAATATTTATATCTGCTGGCCACAAAGGAATTTTGCACCAGCCGGCAGCGATCCTGATATTGTTTTGATAACATCAACAGATGGTGGCGCAACCTGGTCAACAGGAACTAGAGTAAATGATGATCCATTGAATAATGGAAAAGATCAGTATTTCCCATGGTGCACAGTAGATCAATCTACTGGTCAACTAATAGTTATTTTCTACGATAGCCGTGATGTTCCGAATAACCAGGCGAATGTTTATATGGCAACATCTAACGATGGTGGATATACTTTTGAAAACATTATTATAAGCGATCAGCCTCATACACCTGCACCGATTTCTGGATTAGCTGGTGGTTATGCAGGCGATTATATCGGCGTTGCAGCATTAGATAATATTGCTTATCCATTCTGGATGGATAACAGAACAGGTAATTATCAGGGTTGGACAGCTGAAGTTACTTTCGGTCCCCCTTGCCCTGTTGATCCTGCAACGAATCCAAATCCTCCAAATGGAACTTTAGATGTTCCTCTAACAGGTAATACCCTTACCTGGACTAATGGAGCCGGAGCTACCCAGATTGAAGTATGGTTTGGTGAGATGGGAAGTCTTTCACAGGTCTATTCAGGTTCACCAATCACTTCTTTCAATTTAGGATCATATGAACCACTTACATACAACACTAACTACGGCTGGCAAATTAATAGTTTCAATGATACCTGTCATACAAACGGACCTATTTGGTCATTCACAACAATGGAGGATCCTAATCTAGTTGAATGGTGTGATGATTTTACCAACCTAAACAACTGGACCGCAGTTGGACCATTAGGACAGGCAAACTGGTCAGCAAATAACTCAAGCTATGCTGGCGGAATGCCTCCGGAAATGTATATGTCCTGGTCTCCATCATTTGTTGGTCAGAGTACAATGAGGTCAGATGTTATACCCGGTTTTCCGAACAATACATCGGTTGATTATTATTTCAGGTTCTACTTAGATTTTTATGGTAGTCCAAGCGGTGAAGTTACAGTGGGTATTACCTACGATGGAGGTACGACAGTTGATAATTTCTATACTGTAACAGATCCAACAGGGAATGTTGGACCATTGGAGGTTACAGGTAGTTTCACCACTCCTGCTACTGGTTCAGAAAACCTTCAAATCGAAGTTACCTATAATGGTGACTCATTCAACATAAACTGGATAGCTTTCGATGATATGTGTTTAACATATGTTGTTCCTGTAGAGCTTACTTCGTTTACGGCAAAAGCTGTTTCAAATGATGTTGAATTAAACTGGACTACAGCAACAGAAACCAATAACCAGGGCTTTGATATTGAAAGAACGCTGGTTAATTCACAAGTTCCCAACTGGGAAAAAATAGGTTATGTTGCAGGCTTCGGAACTACAACTGAACCTAAAACATATTCATTTGTAGACACAAAGCTTGAAACAGGCAGTTATACTTACAGATTAAAGCAAATCGATTTCGACGGAACATTTGAATATTCGAATGCAGTAAATGTTGAAGTTGAAGTTCCGATTGAATATGCACTCGAGCAGAACTATCCGAATCCATTCAATCCAAGTACAACTATAAAGTACTCAATTCCTGAAGATGGATTTGTTAAGCTTGCAGTTTATAATATGCTTGGTGAGCAAGTAGCAACTTTAGTAAATGCTCAGCAGAAATCAGGCAGGTATGAAATCAATTTCAATGCAAGCAATCTTGCGAGTGGAGTATATGTTTACAGAATAGAAGCAGCTAACTTTACTGCATCTAAGAAACTTATGTTAATGAAATAAAATAATTTCCTGATTTAACTCAGGATTTTAAAGCCCCGTCCAGTTACCGGATGGGGCTTTTTTATGTTATTTACTAAGGTTACACTATCACCATAACTGCGGTTATTCTTTTCAAATGATCGAAGAGAAAAAGGGAACCATATCTGAAGTTTCTTATTGAGCCGGATTCTCCGGTTCTGCCCAATTCAGCTGATTTTCCAGAGAAGAATTCGGCTATCCACCAAGCGAACATCTTAGATAATTAGACTTTTAAGAATCTTTTCCATTCATCAAGAATTATCCCCCGCAAAAGATTTTCACACCTCAAAAAGCAAATAAAAATGAATTTTGCATCATAAGTGCAAGACTTTGCAACATAGTTAATAACCACCCCCCGCCTCTATTTTGTTTATTTGTAATGCGGTCTTTAATGAATAATTCTACATTTCAAGGTAGGGAGTTAGTTGTGTTGAATAATGTAAAATCCGGTCTGGCATGCAAAACTCATCTTGCAGGAAATACAATTTATTTATCACTACTTATTTTACTTTTCTATTTAATACCAGGTCCTTTACAAGGGCCGGACTATTGGGCGAACGCCCCTACTACCGGAACAAAAATATTTTCTATTTCTTTTACAAATTACAAGGATGGAGAAGCAGTTTCTGCTGAAGGAGACGTACTTGTTACAACTGACAGTGGTAAAACCTGGAACCTAAAAAGTAATTTCTCTCGTATCGACAATAAAGTCAGCAATCCATTTATCTGGAAAGCAGATATCTACTGTTCTGTTATGCAGACAACTGATGGAGGTAAAAACTGGGTTCCATACAATAAAGAGAAGCAGGAACATTTCTGTGGTGTTTATTTGAAAGATCCGAACAGCGGTTACAAAGTGGCGAGCGATTTTCTGAACAAAGTAACTACTATGATTTTAAGTAACAATATAGATGATGAGATTAATTTACTCTTAAATAAACCTCAGCAATGCACAGAATATTTCAGAAGTGCAGATGAAGGCTGGGCACTTGGCTGGTGTCTAAAGAACTTTGACCATCAATCAATGGCTAAGGTAAAAATTAAATAATCCTGTTACAAACATTGAAGTAATCATATATGCCGATATTGTCAAATATTCTTAAGCGGTCAATTCCTTCCGGGGAATTTGAATTAAGTCAAAATCAACCAAATCCGTTTACCAAAACTACGACTATAAAATATTCAGTGCCTCGTAAATCAAAGGTTATGATAATGATAAATAATATAAACGGACAGATTATCGACAAATTAATATTAAAGGACCAGCAAGCAGGTGAATATGAACTTGAGTTTTATGCTGACGGTTTGCGTTCAGGAACTTACTTCTATCATGTGATTACAGGTGACTTTTACGAATACAGAGAAATGGAATTAAATAAAATAAAAAACCTCCCTGACCGCGTAACAAATAAAGAGGGTCGAAATTGTTGATAGGAGGCTATAGCTCATCTAAGGGGTAAACGATTTCACCCTCTTTTTTATTAAGGAAGAAAATAAAGTTAATTAAATAATAAACCTCCATTACCATATGAAAAACAAAGGAGGTAGAAAGTAATAGGTGTAACCAGCAGCAAATTTAAACCTCTGCTATATTATTTAGCAGGCTAAATGTGGATTGCCGGGGTGATTAAACACCTTATACGTGTGGAATATTTTTTCATAATGTGAAGTGGTAATTGCAGTGTACTTTTTGTTGAGCGAAATCTTCAGTAACCAATCAGAAATTATTAAGCGCCAACTAAACTTTGAGCCTATTGAAGGCTTTGTACGCAAAAGTGATAGAAATTTACTCAAATCTGGTAGATTTCTGCCCCCCGAATGTATTACCATTAATACAAGCAAAAAATTTTTTTTAAGGAGGCTAATCTCCACGGAGGCCAACTCGATTCGCCTGTGGCGTGCCGGGTGGGAGGACAGCAAGGGCGGGGTTAAACCCGCCCTGATTTACTGAGATAATTTTAAAAGGTGAACTAATGAAAGAATTTATTGAATTCATTATAAAACAAATGGTTGATAAACCTGACAAGGTAATTGTTGAGGAAACTGCTCCCAATGAAAAAACGATAGAACTTAAAGTCAAAGTGGATCGCAGCGATATAGGTAAAGTTATCGGGAAGCAAGGGAAGAATATTAATGCAATAAGAACTCTGTTAACTGCAGTCGGAGCGAAAAACCGCTATCGGGCTACACTGCAGGTTGTTGAGTAAAATGAATTAGAACGTTAGCAATTAATTATTTAATCATCCATAACTAGGAGGTTGATATGTTGAGTATTACGAAATCCCGCAAGGTGGGAAAAACCTTTTTACAAACCTTGTTTTTCCTTTTGCTGGTAACGCAAATATGTTTTGCTCAGTGGAAAAATGAAACGAATATTCCGAAACAAATAAATGACGTTTTACCAATTAAACTACCACATGCTACTCACACACCCGGTCTCTCACCCCTTTCTTTGCACCCATCATTCTATGATCGTAAGGCTGATTGGCAATGGATAATTGATTCAACCTGGGGGCCTGGTGAATCACTTTCCGGAAAGCTTGCAACTTTTGATCTTTACCAAAACTTTGTCCGTTCTTATAACTCCACATTTCTATGGAATCCGACTGACTGGGATTCGTTAGCTGCTTCACAGAGATCAAAAATTAATGATTCAACCAGCCGGGGAGGTTTTCAAAGAATTCTGAATGATCTTGTAGAAGGAATAAAAGATGGACACGCTTATGCTTATGACAATACTGTAGTTGGCACCCCACTTAATCCAGGTATACCTCTACTTATTGATGGATCAGGATACATTAACCATTTTGGCGCAGGTCTTACTCCATTAGCAGATAGCTCATTGCTGGTTTATAGAGTTGTGCCTAACCACCCGCTTGGATTAGAACCCGGTGATATTATTCTTGGTTATGAGGGTGTACCATGGCATCAGATCGTTCGCGAACTTCTTGACGGGAATGTACCATATACAATTTGGAGAGCACCAGCTACAAGTGCATATAAACGATACCTGCTTGAAGCAGCTGGAGAAAGCTGGCATTTATTTGATACAATTGATGTTGCAAAACATTCAACTGGATTAACAGAACATTTACCTTTGGATCCGATGGTAAATCTTGTTGCGCCATCTTATATTATTAATAATGAACAAATGCCAATACCCGGTGTACCAATGCCTCTTGGATTTTTCCAAAATCAAGGTGCAGTTACGTATGGAATAATAGACGGAACAAATATTGGCTACATTTATGTTTATCATCATCAATACGCTGGTGTGAGTACCGAGTTCGATGCGGCGGTGCAAGCATTAATGCAAACCGACGGATTAATTATTGATATCAGAGTAGATTGGGGAGGTAGTTATGGGTTGAACACAGGTATAAGCAGACTTATAAATTATTCAACCTATACTCTCGATATGATGAAGCGTTGTTCAACGCAGAATCTCTTCGAAATTTGCCCTAGCAACCAATGGTTTATCAGTGAGATTCCTGCAGACATAGGAACTTATTATGATCGTCCTGTTGCAGTACTTATTGGATCCGGTTGCGTTAGTTACGGGGACATAACTTCCTGGCAGCTTACTTATGTTCCAAATGCGAAGTTCTTCGGGCGGCCACCGGTAGCGGCTTTCAGTGGAATGGTGCTTTATAATCAGCCGTATAAACCGGGATATTATTTGCAGTGTCCGGACGTCACATTTGTTGATCATTATTTTCCTTCCGAAATAAGATGGGCACAAGAGTTCCCAGATTTCGAAGAAGTTTGGCTCACACCTGATGGGGTTGCGAACGATGAAGATGATGTTGTAAATAGAGCACTTGATTGGATGAATAATTTAGTCTTTCCTCACACAGTAGCAACAGATAAAAAATATTATTCACAAAATGAAGATACGGTTTATCTATCAACGATTATTGAAAATCCGAACTCTCACCAGCTTTCTGCCCGAGGCTATATCCATAATCTTAATGATGTATTAATCGATTCTTTAGATTTAACCAAACAGGCATTTACTGACGAAGGAGAAATTTGGATAGGAAATAAAATTGCTCCGGTAGGAGAAGATTTCTTCAAGGTATCTTTAACTGCATTTGATCAGACAGCCTCGACTTCATTTACAGCTCCAAATGCAACACGGTTTGCAACAGCAGGTTCAGTAATAATTGATTCATTAATAGTTACATACAATTCATTCGCAAGAACGTACACAATTAATGCACTGGTTAAAAACGACGGTCAGACTACTTCTGTTAATAATCTTCAAATATTTATGTCAAGTGAAGATAGTTCGATAACCTATCTTTATGGTTCTTTAACTGTGGATAGCCTGGCTGCACAACAAGTTTCACAAGCTACCGGAAGCTATACAGTAAGAGTTGATACAAATTTATTTTCCGGAGTCTTTGATTTTGATTTTGCTATAAGTAGTAATGGCTGGCAATACTGGGAGAATACGGTTATGTATATTGTAACCGGAGTTGAGGAAGAAGAATTACAACCATTAACATTCAATCTTGAGCAGAACTATCCCAATCCCTTTAATCCTAGTACAACTTTCAGATACTCAATTCCAACTCAATCTAAAGTTGTTATCAAGGTTTACGACATACTCGGTAATGAAATTGCAATCTTAATGGATGAAGAAAAACAAGTTGGTACTTACGAGCTAACCTGGAATGCAGCTAACCTTCCAAGCGGAGTTTATTTCTATCAGTTGAGGGCAGTCGATCCTTCGACAGGCTCAGGACAGGGTTTTGTGAAAACGAAAAAGATGTTGCTGTTAAAGTAAGAAAGCCTACCCTTTCAGCCCCTCCCTAAGGGAGGGGAAATAATTTGGGTGTGATTGCATTCTCAACGGGATTAATCCCGTTGAGACAAGATGGACAAAAAAAATAAAACCGTTTCAGCGGTTTATAGAGAGATAAAAATAATTTATAAAGGAGGCTTGCTATGAAAACATTTCTACAAACTTTGTTTTTCTTTTTGCTGGTAACTACATTATCCGTTATCTCAAGAGCACAAAACTCTTTAACACACGATACAGGTACCCTGGAAGTAACAATTATTGATAACGGATATATCGGTGATAATTCTTCTGGTACGTACGGCGGCATTGTGTTTAATGGAAATCAAAACGCTATGGCTATGTCGGGATTAATATTCGGACAAAATGGGCAAGCTTACGGGAGCTTTGTTAGCCAAATATTTGCAGACTTTTATAATGAAATACCCATCGCCGGATTTTATCCGCATACATATTTTAATCAATATGCCTACTACACTATCGCTCTGTCTTCCAATCCCGATTCCAAAACGTTCATTGAAACTTTTTCAAATACAGGACATGACTTTGTCTACATAAAAGCAAATTTCTTCAATAATTATATGAATGTTGATGAAATTTATCCGGGGATATTCGCTGATTGGGATATCGGCAACTACTCAACAAATAGAGGGGGGTACTGTCCTTCAATAAATTTAT
>JAPHUI010000014.1 GCA_026193755.1 Ignavibacteriaceae bacterium
AAGATTGGTGGATTCACCGGGAGCTAGTTCCTTCTTTTCAGGTGCAGCGGCTGTGCATCCGCAAGAAGCGGTGACGTTTGAAATTGTAAGCATATCTCCACCACTGTTTGACAAAATGAAATCGTGAGAAACAACATCGCCCTGTTTTATATCTCCAAAATCATAGCTCGTTTGCTGGAGGGCCAATTTTGGCTGCAACAATTGTGCAAAACTTAATGATGTTAGCATCAGAATTATGAACAGAGACTTTTTTATCATTTAATTTTTCTCCTTTATAATAAAATCTTTTAAATAATTTGGTTCCATAAAATCATACTTCAATGTTTTCTTATTCGTTCCAAATTCAATCGCCCATTTTGCTATAAAAAGCGGATCAGGCGTCGAGGGATATTCTACAGATTTATCAAGCAACACAGCTGCATTACCAAATACCTTTATGCCTTCAGCCTTCCTAATAAAAAAATCTTTTCTCAAAATGGTTAAATCTTCCGCAAATATATAACTATTAGCCCTAATTTGAAACTTTGCGAAATATACCTCTTCTTTATTCACTTTATTCGAAATAATAAATTCATCACCATCATTTTTGATATGTGCAAGTTGAAAAGCAAACGCTTCATAAGTCGGAACCGGCACAATCGGAATATTTGCACCATACGCTATTCCTTTTGCAGCTGAAAATCCAATGCGCAGACCAGTAAAAGAGCCGGGCCCCTCAGAAATTGCAATTGTATCCAGATCTTCCGGTTTAATTCCGGAAGTTCTGAAGAGCCATTCCGCTGCTTCAAAAATCTTTTCAGAGTGAGAATGTTTCAGGTTAATGATTGAAGAAAAATATTTTTCATCCGAAAAATAAATACAAACTCCGCAGAGATTTTCTGATGTCTCAAAAGCTAAAACTGGTTTATGTTCAACCAAGTTTTTCAAACCTGAATTCCCTTTCCGTTCCGTCCATCATCTCGACATTAATCTCTATTCTTTCCGAAGGAAGAACTGAAGGAAGACGATTTCCCCATTCAATAAAAGTCAATGATTCTTCATCGTTCAAGTAGTCCTGCCAACCAATGTCAAATAGTTCCGATGAGTTTTTCAATCTATAAAAATCAAAATGATAAATGTTAAAGTCTTTATAGTACTCATTCACAATTGCGAAGGATGGACTATTCACTTCAGTAATCCCTAAAGACGAAAGAGCTGATTTAATAAAGAATGTTTTTCCGGCACCAAGATTTCCATTAAGCACTACCCGATCACCAGTTTTACAGGTTGATATAAAATCAGCAGCCAGAACTGCTGTTTCCTGCTCGCTGATTGTTTTTACTGATGAAGGATATTTAATCAACCTATTTCGGCTCCATCGTAATTACAGGTAAAATCATCTCTTCAAGCGATATTCCACCGTGTTGAAAAGTATCTTTGTAGTATGTTAGGTATTTATGATAGTCTGTTGGATAAACAAAATAATAATCCTCTTTAGCAATAATATAATTTACAGTAACTCCACGCTTAGGCAGTTTATATTCCTCTGCATTTTTAATATAGATAGCATGCTTGTCATCAACTTTAAGATTTCTGCCATACTTAAATCGTAGATTTGTTGATGCTTCTCTGTCACCGAGAACTTTTGCACCTCTTAAAGAACGGATGCTACCATGATCTGTAGTAATAACGATTTTGATTTTATCCATCTTAGATAATGCTTTGAAGGTACCCAACAAAGATGAATGAGTAAACCAGCTATTTGTTAAGGAACGATAAGCAGGTTCATCTGGTGCAATTTCTTTCAGAATGTCTGAATCGGATCTGCCGTGTGCTATCATATCCAAAAAATTCACAACAACCGCTGTGAAATGGTTATTCTTATAAGACATTATATTCTGTTCAAAATTACGTCCGACTTCAGGATCAATTATCTTAATATATTTTAGTTCATTTCTAAGATTAATTTTTTTTCTGTTCAACAATAGCTGAAGTAATTCCTTTTCATACTTGTTCATACTGTTTTCATCGTCATCCTTACCGGTCCAAAGATCGGGATAATGTTTCTCTATATCTGAAGGAAATAAACCGCTGAACAAAGAATTCCTAGCGTAAGGTGTTGCCGTTGGAAGAATTGCGTAGTAATAATCTTTTTCAATTTTAAATAAGTCCTGCAGATGTTTTTCCATTACCAACCATTGATCGAGACGTAAACAATCGAGAACAAAGTAAAACACACTTAAACCATCATTCTTCAAATGATTAAAAACATATTTTTCAGTAATCTCCGGTGTAAGTACCGGAGTATCTAGATCACCCATAGAATTTATCCAGTGCTTGTAATTTTTTTCAACAAATTTGGAAAATTCTTTGTTGGCTTCCTTTTTCTGATCATTAAGCGTTTGTCTTAAGCCTATTTCAGAATGCAAATCTAATTCGACTTCCCAGTTAACAACCTTACGGTATATATCAGTCCATTCAGCAAAATCCATATTACCCGTTAATGCCATAGATATCTGATTAAAATCCTGCAAATAATCTTTTGCAGCATATTGACCAGAGATTTTTTTACCTTCCAATATTTTTTTGCAAACAAGAAGAACCTGGCTGGGATTTACGGGTTTAGTCAGATAATCGGTTATCTTTCCACCGATTGCTTCATTCATTAATGTTTCTTCTTCACTTTTTGTAATCATAACAACAGGAATATTTTGATTTATTTCCTTTATCTGCGCCAGAGTTTCAAGCCCACCCATGCCAGCCATCATTTCATCCAGAAAAATAAGATCATAATCTGTTTCTTTTACTGCAGAAACTGCATCGGCACCATTCATGGCAGTATCCACTTCATATCCTTTTTCCGAAAGAAATATTATATGAGATCTTAATAAATCAATTTCATCGTCTACCCAGAGAAGCTTTTTTTTGTCCATAGTTCCTTATTTTTTTTATAGATTAAAGTGTCATTTCTGTTTGAAAGTTAGTAAAAAGATGTGATAAATGATATTTAGTAATTATTGTATCACAATGTTAACATCCAGTCCGGCTTCGTTTGTAGTTGTAGGAGGAATTCTTGCCGCACCCTCGGGTTCAACAGATGATCGCTTGTAAAAAATTGAGAGAGTAACTTTAGAGCTAATCGTATATTTAATTCTTGGTTCAATCGTAGTTCTGGTTGTCCCATCCTGTGGTATTCCTTCTTCGGTAAATTTATCCATTTCATAACGCACTACAGAATTCTTTGTGCTTGTATAAGAAATGAGGAATTCAACATCATTCTTTAAAGAAAGGCCGAAGAGCGGAACTTCAAATCCTGCTTTTGAATAACTTGCTGTGAATCCGATATCTCTGGATAAAGTTTCGTTAATGTTAGTTGTACTTGAACTAAGATCATAAGATGTTCTTGAAGAAAATTTAATGCTTCCAGTTAAGTTACCGCCCCAGAGTTCACCAAAAGTTATATTCAAACCGGCAAAGGGTGTAAATCCATACTCAACTCTTTGAGTTTGAATCTCCTTATTACCTTCTGTTGTAAGTTTCCAACCTTCAGTGTAGGTTGAGCTGTAAGCATGATCAAGCGAAATACGCTGTGCAATAGATTTAAAGAACAGGATTTTTTCCAGACCGTCCCATGTTACTCTCCAGTTTGCACGGGGTATATATTTCGCTACATCACTAAACATTGGCAAACTAGAAAGTAATGGGAAAGTTTCAAATCCCTCTATAAAAGCGTCATTGAGACTTTTACGAGGATCTTCAGCATTTGGATTATATAAAGCGTTCACTTTTTTGATTCCTGATTCGACAAAGGGAAGACCGGGCGGCAGCGAAAGAAATGTTCTGGAAATACTTCCGGTAGCGGTAGTATTAGTAATTGAAATATTTCCGAACTCATTTGCCGAGAGAGTAACATTTTTATTCTCCGCCCAGTTTACATTCCAATTTAAATCAATCTTCGCTCCTTCCCATAATGGCCTTGCAGTTTTTAGATCAATATTATTCTTCTCTGAATAAGCATCACTCAGGTTCGTATTTGAACCAGGAACAAATGCTCGTGGACCAACATCGCTGCTTAAACCAAGTTGAAATGCCCTTGACGGGCCATTATCAACATTTTGAGTAATCCCCCAAAAATTATAAAAACCTGTTCCTCTTGCATTAATTCCGGATTTTGAAACACCGTAATCGTGACTGTAATTTGAAGTAAAATTATCCCAATCAAAGAAGACGTACTTTATAACTGACTTAAAGAATTGAAAGGCACGGTTTAATGATGATGGCTTTTCACCCACAACAACACCTGTTGAATCTGAACTTTCTTTGTTTTTTCCAATGTCGCCTTTTTTGGTTGTTGAAGGAGA
>JAPHUI010000328.1 GCA_026193755.1 Ignavibacteriaceae bacterium
AATAAAAATTTTAAAAAAATTATAAAGACTCCAGGTAATTTCCTTATCTTTTATAGAAACAGCAGTGGTTTTACTTACCCCTTCAACGTCAGTCTTTAATATATATGTTATGTAATCCTCCCCATAAAGAGAAATATTAGCCCAGCCATCATTATCAGGAGATAATTTTACTTTAAAGATTTGTTCATTCTGTTCCTTAGATGGAAAGATATTCCCCCTTACCTGAATAACTTTACCGTCAGAATACTCAAAGATTTTTACAAGGCTCAAATCTATTACCGAACCCAATGCAGCTTTATTTGATTCTAAAAAATCAGGAAATTCTGGTGCGCCAAGATTTTCTATATTAAAATTTGCTGCAACAGCGACATAACCCGATGTAATGTTATTATTTTTAACAGGAACTATACCAGCGAAACTAACTCCATTATCAGAGGATTTAATTTCCTCAACATTTATTCCTTCTTCATTTTTATTGAGTAACTTCACATAATCTATATTCTCATCAAGACCAACATTAAATCTTCCAAGAACACTAAAGTTTCTGTTAAAAATCAAAATTTCTGAACTTAACGATTCTCTCTGAAGTGAACTTTTACTCCATGTCAAAAATGCTTCTGAATCAAAATTAGAATTTAATTTGTATAAAGAAGAGACTAGTCTCTCGTTCTTAAATGAATTGCGTAAAGTTTCATCAACCAGGTATGATAAGAGTTCCCTGTTGGCTCTATTCACTTCAAATGCAATTACCTTTAGTGACCTTCTTTCAAGTTCTAGATTAAAATAGTTTAACATTGATATTGTGATAACAGAAGCTATTAACGATGAGTAAACAACAATTATTGAAATATTTTTTTTTCGAAAAGCAATACTTGCAATTACAAAAAAAATAAGTGAAATAAAAGCAATGCACATTAATGGTGTAATTAATGGTTCAGACTGGTATAGGAAGAAAATCAGACAGAAAATCTGGATAAGAATAAATAAGATTATAAATTTTGTTACAGATGTATCCTCACCAATCAGTTTTGTGAATTTTCCTATTAAAAGAATAAGAGATATTATGACAAAAATTGATGCTAGTCCGAATATCAGAACATTTAAATTCATTACCACCGCAGGAAAACTCGGAATCAAGTCCGGTTCCTTAAAGTAACGGATCGTTGAGTCGAATATCACACTTTTAATCGAGGCAGCTAACCCACGAAGGGTGCCGAATGCAATTAGCGCGATTAAAGGTGAAGAAATAATTTTAATTATGAAAAAACGGTTTGATTTTTTTTCTCGTGAGTAGATTAAAATATATTGAAAGAATTTTAATCCAATAATCAGAAGGAAGATATTTGTAACGATAAATTCGATGGGCGTTTTAACTATGCCCCAGGCAAAAGTCGAAGAGAAATAAGAGGGATCAACAAGCGGCCCATCTAAAAACCTGGATGGAAAACCTGCCAGGAAAAATAAGAATCTTAAAGCAGAAAGATATATTATTAACACGATGAATCTGACAGATTTCCATTTTATAGTTTGAAAATCAGATTTTAATCCAAGGGTTAAAAAAATTAAACCTATTACTAATAATAAAATCTGTATCTGGGTCGATGTTTCTTCAATCTGTGATACTTCAAAATTTAATGAAGGCTTAAAGAAACTTACCATTCCAATTTTGCTTTTATTTGAATTGAGTAAAATTATAGAATGAACTCTGCCGTCTTTTGATGGTTGAGAATACGGATCGTAATAAACATTAAAAAGAGTATTAAATCTGTTTGCAAGTTCCTCACTAAAACTGACTTCATTGAAAAATTTATTCTGCAAGGAATAATTTTTCTCTATAGGTGAACTTATAAGTAAATAGAAAATATCTGATTGAACCTTTACAGTATCGATAATATTGAGATATGTAATTAATGGAGAATTAAAGAAGTGAACTTCATTCAAGGGATAGACAAATGGAAAAATTTCCTCCTGCTTGATTGCAATTATATTATTCCACGCAATTATTTTTCCGTTTGGGGCAACAACCTCCACCGAATAGTCTTTGTTGATTTCACTGTTTGCCAGTGAAATTAAATCGCCGTATTCATAATCTGTGGTAATTAAAGTTTTATGAAGCTCATTTTTTATCCTGTTTTTTGTTTCAACTAGCCGGTTTTCTTTTCCTGATAGTACTGCTTTAACCCCGTTCTCAATTTCAAGTATTTTATCAGACAACTCCTTATCCCAATCGGACCTTTCTTTTTCAATCAGGACAGGAGAAATAAGCCCTACGAAAAAAATTAGTAGTAAAATAAAAAAGACGATAGCAAAATATTTTCTATCGCCTTTAAGATATTCTGATATCTTATTTTTCATTAATTAATTGAAATTTGAGTGATATACCATTTACTGCCTGCTTTACTGAGAGTTATATATAAGTGCGCAACTTCCCTTTTCCCTTTTTTCTCAAAATAGTATTCACCTTTTCCATAAGAAAGTGAACCTTCAGTATTTTTCTCTTCGAACCTAAATGAGACTACTTTATATGAATTAAAAAAATCTTCTAAGATGTAGTAAGCCTGATTAGAAGAATAGTAGCCATTTACTCCATTTATTAAACTGATATATGGTTGTGAAGAAAAATACTTTGAAATTGTCTGCATTTGGTTATTTACAATTCCTGATTCAAGTTCATCAAGAATAATTGATTGAATTTTAACTTTATTTGTGGAGTTAAAATTTTGCTGCAGGTTATTATGCTGTGGAAAAAGAGGGTTAAAAAAACTTAATAATGATAAAATTGCAATGATATATAAAAAAGTAGTCTTCATTTATTACTAATTTAATTAAATCTTAACCATAAATCTATAAAAAGAAATGGGGCAGATGCCCCATCAGCTTATCTTTTACACTCTTTCTGAAGTGGTTTTCTTACTCCAGGTGTGCCTGAAGGTTTTAATTGTCTTTCACCTTCAACGAGCTGGTAAGCCCAATCGAATACCACTCGTTCACTAGTAATTTGAGAAATCCTGATTTTTGCGTAGTGATTATTCCATGTCCAGATAACATAAGTATGACCAACTTTTGCAATAGCATCCTTTGTCGGTGACCAACCTGAAGTTGGAGCAAAAGGAATATCATAAATATCATTTGTCGGACCCATATCCTGAATATCTGTATCACTATATACATCTAGGTAAAAGGTACCCTGGTAATTTTCGAAGAAGAAATCCGCATCGATACTATCATATGCAACTACTGATTCTAGTGCGAAGGAATAACCGGAGTTATTTGGAAACTGTCTGTAATCGAATATTGCGACGTTGAAATCTTCCGGTCTAGCAGTTGAGTAAACTACATCAATGCTTAAATCACTTTCATTACCATTATAGTCATAAGCAGTGATTGCATAAAAATATTTTTCTCCGTTAACGGCATCATAATCAACAAAACTGCAGGATGCTGATGAACCAATTATATAATACTTCCCATCATAATCGTCGCTGTAATAAATATTGTAACCAGCTAAATCAGATTCCCTGTTTTCATTCCAATAGAGGTCGACTCTGTTATCGCCATTTAAAACATTTACCCCGGTTGGAGGAGCAGGTGCGACGTTATCGATGACATATTCGGGCTCATTAACACCACAACCGGTAATTTGTAATAATAGAATTACTGCTGCAATTAAAGTTATAAGATTTTTCATTTTATCACCTCTTTTGTTTACGCAATTAGTAAGCCCAAATGAGGTGCCATAAAATGTCATATGAATTCTATCTAAAATGATAAAAAACGAAGATTTTACGTATAGATTATTAGACAGGTAGTCTATCTAAAATTAAGCACTAACAAGGTCAATCCACTGGTTATCAGCATACATTTTTTTTCTATTGATAACGGCAATTGCTTTCCCTGTGAGTAGTCTTTTATCAAATGGGGAGTTTTTTGATTTGCTTTTGAATTTGGAAACATCAACTGTCCATACTAAATCAGGATCAATAATTGTAAAGTTGGCTACAGCTCCAACTTCAAATTTTGGAATAGGAATATTAAGAATTCTGCGCGGGTTGATTGATAATTTATTTACTAGTTCTTCAATGCTAATTTTATTTTTATGTAACAATTCTGTAGACGACAATCCAACAATCGTTTCAAGTCCCACTATCCCATTCGGTGCAAATTGAAATTCGGTTTCTTTTTCTTCAATTGAATGAGGTGCATGATCTGAAGCAATGCAGTCAATAGTTCCGTCTTTTATTCCTTTGATTATTGCAATAATATCATCCTGAGTTCTCAGTGGAGGATTCATCTTAAAATTGGTATCATAAGATTTTACTGCATCATCTGTTAGAGTGAAGTGATGTGGAGTTACTTCTGCTGTAACTTTTATTCCTTTTTTCTTTGCATCTCGTACAAGGTTCACAGAATTTTTTGTACTGATATGTGCAATATGTATTCTTCCTCCAGTGTATTCAGCCATTAAAATATCTCTGCTAACTATTATATCTTCCGCAACAGAAGCCAGTGCCGGAAGTCCAAGCAGCGTTGAATTGACTCCTTCATTCATTGCACCATCAGCCAGTGATTCGTCTTCGCAATGTTCAATAATTGGAGTATTGTACATGTTTGCATATTCAAAGGCTCTTCTCAGAACAGCCGAAGTTCTGATGGCCACCCCGTCATCTGAGAAAGCAACTGCACCAGCTTCAACCAACTCTGCCATTGGCGATATTATTTCACCTTTGCGCCCTAAAGAGGCTGCAGCAACCGGATATACATCAACTAAGTGATTTGCTGCTTGCTCTTTAATAAACTTAACCACTTCTGCAGTGTCAATATCAGGCTCAGTGTTGGGCATACAGGCAACTCCGGTAAAACCTCCAGCAGCAGCACTATTACAACCTGTAAGAACTGTTTCTTCATCCTCCCTGCCCGGTTCTCTTAAATGAACATGCATATCGAATAAACCGGGGACGAGGATTTTGCCTGAAAAATCAAATTCCTTTGCCCCTCTAATTTCAGCTTGATTTAACTCGCCAATTTTAGAGATTATTCCATTATCAACAAGAACAGAGGTTCCCTTTAAATTTACTATATCTTCCGGATGAATTATATCAACATTTTTTAAAATTATTTTCATAATGAATCTTCTAGTTTAGAGTTCCGAGTAAATATAAAACTGCCATCCTTATAGCAACACCATTTGTAACCTGGTAAAGAATAATCTGGCTGGAGCCATCTGCGACTTCAGACGATAATTCAACACCTCTGTTTATTGGACCGGGGTGCAGTATTAAAATGTCCTTACCAATTTTATCTAATCGTTCCTGTGTTATTCCAAAGTACTTTGCGTATTCTCTGATTGATGGAAAATATTCTCTTGCTTTTCTTTCAAGTTGAATTCTTAATACATTTAAAACATCATTCTCCTGAATTGCTTCATCAATATCATAAATAACGTCTACTCCTAAATCTTTAATATCTCTTGGAATCATAGTTGAAGGACCGCAAACTGATACTTTTACTCCCATCGTCTTCAAACCAAAAATATTGGATAGAGCAACCCGGCTGTGAGCAATATCTCCAACTATGCAGATCTTTAATCCTTCAAGACGACCAATCTTTTGCCGGATTGAATACATATCTAATAAAGCCTGTGTCGGGTGCTCATGAGTTCCATCACCAGCATTTATAATATTTGAATTACAAATTTTTGTTAAATATAACGGTGTGCCGGCAGCTGAATGTCTGACTACTACCATATCGACTTTCATTGCTTCAATATTTTTCATCGTGTCCTTAAAAGTTTCTCCCTTGCTAACACTACTGCCGGAAATAGAAAAGTTAATTGCATCAGCAGATAATCTTTTTTCTGCAAGTTCAAATGAAATGCGTGTCCTGGTGGAACTCTCGTAAAAAAGGTTGACTACGGTTTTGCCCTGAAGCGTAGGGACTTTCTTTATTGGTCTTTCAAGTATTTCTCTGAAGGTATTTGCTGTATCTAAAATTGTTTGAATGTCTTCCTTTGGAACTCCTTGTAAACCGAGTAGATGTCTGCTTGATAAAGCCATAGTCACTCATCCTTCCCATCAATTTCAATCAGGTATATCGCATCTTCTTCATCAACTTCGGTCATTCTAACTTTTATCTCTTCATTTTGCGAGGTGGGAATGTTCTTGCCAACATAATCAGCCCTAATTGGGAGTTCCCGATGCCCTCTGTCAACCAGAATACATAGTTGAATTGATGCTGGACGACCCAAATCCATTATAGCATTCATAGCTGACCTTACAGTTCTGCCTGTATAAAGCACATCATCTACAAGTATTATATGTTTCTCATTGATATCGAAAGTGATATCTGAAACTGAAACTTCGGGTTGTTTTATCCTAGTTCTAAAATCATCACGATAAAGTGTTACATCCAAAACACCTATTGGTAAATCCGCACCGTCTATAGTTTTCAACTTATTATGGATTCTTCTGGCAAGAAATTCACCACGCGTACGCATTCCCATTAAAACAAGATTCCCAGATCCTTTGTTCTTTTCGAGAATTTCGTGAGTAATTCTGGTGAGAATTCTTTCAAGACCCTCCTGGTCGGCAACTTTTGTCTTAATCTTCATACAAAAAAACCTCCTGAGCTTTGTCTCGTGGAGGTAATGTTGTTTTTAATTTTCATTTCCTTCTCCATCTCTCTGGATAGAATTAAAGGTTAGTGATTTATTATTATCTGTTCTAAATTACAAAAAAACTTAAGGAGAAAAAACTATTTCAAGTTTTATAATTATTTAAAATAGAAAAGGAATCATATTTCAGATTCCTTTTCAAAAAATATTGAATATTTAATTATCCAAATTATTTAACGTGAAATTCAACTCTTCTGTTGTAGAATCGGCTAACCGGATCAGATTCCTTGAATAACAATTCTCTCTTACCTTTACCAGCGGTTGTTAATCTGCTTGCATCAACACCTTTAGCAATGAGATATTTCTTTACAGCATCAGCTCTCTTAAGTGAAAGCTGATCATTGTATTTATCAGAACCAATCTGATCGGTGTGACCCTGTATCTCAACACTTACGTCTTTATGAGAGAGAAGAATTGCAGCAGCATTATCAAGAATTGGATAAGACTCTGATCTGAGAGTAGCTTTGTTGAAGTCAAAATTTACACCCACAAGAACCCATTTGTCTTCGACTTTTGTTGGGCCCATGCATTTTTTGACAACTTCGCATATTCTATCATAGTCAACTTCCGTAGGCATTGTTTGATATCTTCTTACTATATCTTCAATCTTGTTATAATCAACTTCAGCTATACCAGTGTAAAGCTTGCAATACTTTGAAGGTGCACCCTTGCTGAAGTAATAGAGTAATCCGAGTTCTGCATGTACCCAACTATCGTTAGAATTTCCACCAAAGAAGCTACCACCAAAGAAACCATCTTGACTACCATCCCTGGTATCTCTGCCATCTATTTTGCTGTTACCCATGGTATGATATGTGCCTTCACCACGTAACCTCCAATCTTCACCTATTTTTATTTCTATACCAGCACCAAGATTAAATTGTGCAGCAGTATTAGATTCTGCATCGAGTTCGCTAACAGTAAATCCACCTGAGCCATCAGCCCATCTAGCATTTTCAGGTTTATTATAATTTATACCTATACCCGTTACCAGATATAGTACCCATGGTTCGCAAGGATTGAAGTAATAAATAAGATCAAGATCTCCTGTAATCATATTGTTTGTCACATATTCTTGGTTATTTGCAGCATAATTCTCATAATATTGTGCTGCAACATGGTTATATGCAGCTTTTATTCTCGAGGCAACGTGCTCTGACCAGTTTCTTTGAATCAGGATATGACCTCCATAAAATTCACTGGTATTTAATGCTGCACCATTTATACCTACATACATTGG
>JAPHUI010000188.1 GCA_026193755.1 Ignavibacteriaceae bacterium
ACATATGCAAGATTTTGATAAACGTTTCTATCAGGTAAAAGCTTAAAATCCTGGAAGATTACCCCTACTTTTCTTCTTAATAACGGAATTTGTGAAGGCTTAATTGTTTGAGAATCAAATTCATCAATACGTACGGTTCCGGTCAGTGGATAAATATTCATATAAATCAATTGCATTAGGGTGCTTTTGCCTATACCACTTTTTCCGATTACAAAAACAAATTCACCATAATCCAATTCAAAATTCAGGTTGGTAAAAACAGGCTGATTTCTGTAATGAAATTCAACATTGTCGAACGAAAGCATCATTAGCTTGCCTTTTTCATTACAAACTGAGCTCGTTCAGATTCAGGTTTTACATCATTAAATGTAAAACATTCATAACATGCTTCGGTAATTAAACCAGCCTCCTCTGCAAGCTTAAAGTAGGTTCGTATATCATAAATTTTTTGTTTGTGCACTTCTTTGACCTTAGATCCCGAATCGTGGCTAATAATAAAACTGTTGTAATGAATTTTGTTCCTTTTATTATACTTATTAGTTCTCGTAAAATAAAATCCATTATAATAATCTTCAGTCGTATTTCCGATTGAAAATTTTATACTGTTATTTTCCAGACTTACATCGAATGTAAAAATACCATCATCTGCAAGAATAAGATAAACTTCCTTAAATAATTTCAAAAGTGATTTCTGTTTTAAGATATAATTAATACTATCAAAAGCAGAAAAAACAAAATCATATTTTTCTTTTAAAGGTAGTTCTGACATATCGCAGCAAATCTTTTTAAGATTATTATGATTAGACGAGCTTAGCATAGAAAAGCTGATATCCGTCCCGACATAATTCTTGTATTTTCGCGTTATCAGTTCAGCCATTTTAAAATTGCCAGCAGCTAATTCAAGAACCCTTGCTCTGTCTTCAATATATTCTTCAGCAATACCGAGAATGTAGTTCGACCAATTCTTATAGTCAACATTTTTCATTAAACCGTTATAAACAAGAGAAAGTTTTTCGTAAGGTTTTACTTTCATATTTCTTATCGATTTTTCTTCCTGTTTTTTAATATAATCTGTGCATATCTGAACGCTTCAATCATACTGGATTCATCAGCAATTCCTTTTCCAGCAATATCATAAGCAGTTCCATGATCCGGAGAAGTTCTTATAATAGGTAAACCGGCCGTATAATTAACTCCCTTTCCATAATTAATGTACTTAAAAGGAATTAAAACCTGGTCGTGGTAAATCCCAAACACTAAATCATAATCTTCGAATTTTCTGTTGGCAAAAAATGCATCTGGTGGGAAAGGTCCACTTACTGTTTCATTATATTTTTTACTCTTAATTACTTTTTCCAATATTTCCTTCTCTTCACTTCCAATAATTCCATTCTCTCCTGCGTGAGGATTTAAACCCAAAACAGCAATCTTAGGATTATCAATTCCTAAATCATATTTTAATGTATTAAATACTACTTCAAGTTTATTTGATAATTCCTTTAGATTTAATGATTTAGAAACTTCTTTTAACGGAATATGAATAGAATAGAGACCAACTCTTAACTTTTTAGACAAGAAGGTCATTACAAAGTTTTTTACTCCACACCAATCAGCGAACATTTCAGTTTGACCAGGGTATTTAACTCCGGTAAATTTTAGCGCAGTCTTTGAAACCGGAGCAGTAACTGCAGCATCAACTAAATTATTTTTTAGTAATTTGAAAGATGTCTTTAATGCAAGATAGGCTGCTTCGCCGGATGAAATAGTCGGCTTACCTATTTTTTGAGAGAATGATTTTATAGTTAGAATCGTGACAGGTTCATTATTTGAGATTGTGGCTTTGATTTTATCCGTTAAGTGGTACTTGAATGTAGGTTTAACTATTTTTTTCGTAGTTATAAAAACATTCTCAGGAATAATTAAGATCAGCTTAGTTTTTTTACTTTTTGAGGAAATCTTGTTGATTGCCTTGATAGCAATTTCTGGTCCTATACCGTTTATATCACCACAGGTGAATACAATTCGGGTCATTATTATTCTTCAATCAAAGTGAAGTTACCGGTTCCTTTCTTATCAACGAATGAAAATTTTTTTTCGGGATTAAAATAACTCCAAATTTCAATAACTTGACCCTCAGGATTAGATGCACGCATTATTTTATCCGGTTTCCCAAACCTTATATAAATCATACCTCTATCGGTTTTTGCACCGTCATCTTTACTAATTCCTCTAAACTCTCTCATTGCATAATCAATACGACTATAATACTCGAACATTATCTCATTATAAGCTGTTTCCGGAGTTGGATCAAATTTTCTCCAAAAGTCATGTAAGATTTTTGGATAATCAGATTCGTCTTCATCCAACATCGATGAGACAACCGAATCAGATTCGATATAGCTTAAGAATTCAATCGCTTTTTCAGGATCCCTGAACGAGAATGGCTTGTTAAACCACACGACTTGTGATTCATATTCTTTATCAATCTCATTTTCTTCATTGGATACATCAAGAACCACTTTCCCCTCAGTAAGTTTTGCATTAACATCTCTCAATACAAAATTTCTAAATAAAATATTTGCACTGTCGGAAGTCACCGCTAAATTGTTCTCGCATATAGTTATTCCGATAGGAATTATATAAGATTCATCAATAACTCCTGAGAAGATATTTTCATCGTTGTTTTCAATCTTTATAGTAAGATTTTTTACCGAAGTGTCACGTACAGGAATAACAAGGTTAAAAACCTCATTACTAAAAGGAATGCTGCCTCCTGAATTTGCTAGAAGAAATGCTTTACGATCACTGCAATTAATCTCTTGCGCTTTAATAATGAGAGGATTTTCAACTTTTTTATCTTCTTTTTCACTGAGATTTAACTTCTCAGGCTTTAAAGGAAGTTCCCCGGTTGAATTTAAATCTGAAATTTGCACATCAATTTTGTATTCACCGGATTTTAATTTAAACATTAGGTAATCTTGAATGGAGAGCGTTTTATCATTCGTCGATTCAAAATTGTTAACCGAAACCTTGCTGTCTTTTATATCTCTAACTATAAGATTTGAATTATCATCAGATATCTCAACTATAACACGAAACCCAGCATTATACTTATGATCTTCTCTTTCGAATACAAGAAATTTATAAGGCATCCTATACGTAAAATAGACTGAAAACTCACCGTCAATTCTTGGTATTGAGATAGTTTCTGATTCAAATGGAAGATTTGTTCTGAAGGAAGGGCCTTTATGGTTTGGTTGTCCAAAAATTGAAACGGATAGAAGAAAACAACTGAAAAGGAATTTTTTCACTTTATTATTTTTTAAAGGCAAAATTCAGCCGAATGAAATAATAATCAAGGTAAAATTGGTTACAGAAAATTGTTTAAACAATTATCAGTTATTCATGTTATTCAGGAAATCCTTGTTATTCTTAGTACCTCTGATCTTATCAAGCAAAAATTCCATTGCCTCTACGGGACTGAAGTCACTCAGGATTTTTCTAAGTATCCAAATTTTCCCTAAATCATCTTCCTTAATTAATAAGTCTTCTCTTCTGGTACCTGAACGATTAACATCAATAGCAGGGAAAATTCTTCTATCACTTAAATCACGATTAAGGACAAGTTCCATATTACCAGTTCCTTTAAATTCCTCGAATATAACATCGTCCATCCTGCTACCGGTATCAATTAAAGCAGTAGCAATAATTGTTAAACTTCCACCATCTTCAGTGTTTCTCGCCGCACCAAAGAAACGTTTTGGTTTATGGAGCGCATTCGAGTCAACACCACCTGAAAGAATTCTACCACTATGTGGAACAACGATATTATGAGCACGGGCTAATCTTGTAATACTATCGAGCAAAATGACAACATGCTCGTTTGCCTCAACCATTCGTTTTGCTTTTTCAATTACCATATCTGCTACCTGTACGTGTCTATCGGCAGGTTCATCAAAAGTTGAACTAATCACCTCACCTTGTACAGATCTTTCCATATCGGTCACTTCTTCAGGTCGTTCATCAATTAGCAAAACTATAAGTTTTATTTCAGGATGATTTCTCGTAATCGAGTTAGCGATTTTTTGAAGTAATACGGTTTTACCGCTTTTTGGTGGAGATACTATCAATCCTCTTTGTCCTTTGCCAATTGGAGCGAGCATATCCATTACTCTCATCGAATATTCTCCAGGTGCAGATTCGAGATTTATTTTTTTAGTTGGATAAACTGGAACCAGGTTATCAAACAGAGTTCTTTCACGAATATTTTCCGGGGCTAAGCCATTTACTGCTTCGACCCTAAGCAAAGCAAAAAATCTTTCACCCTCTTTAGGAGGTCTGACCTGACCGCTTACAAAGTCTCCAGTTCTCAAGCTAAATTTCTTTATCTGGGAAGGAGAAACATAAATATCATCTGGTGATGGAAGATAGTTGTAGTCCGAGGATCTTAGAAAACCATATCCATCCGGAAGAACTTCCAGAACACCCTTGGAGAACGTAAGTCCATCCTTAGAAGTCTGAGCTTCCAAAATTTTGAAAATTAGTTCCTGCTTTCGAAGATCACTGTAACCGGCAATGTTGAGATCTTTAGCTATCTCATTAAGTTCAACAATCTTCTTTGATTTAAGTTCGGATATATCCATTGGCATAATATTAACCCTGAGTTGTTTTTGTCTGAATGAAGGTATTAATTGTTTTACATAAATTTTTAACTGGTTTTTACCAGCCTACGAGTTTGGGGAACGATTTATTAACGTTAACAAAATTTGTTTATTTATTGATAGGATTTTGCGGCTCACCGAAACATAATTGTTAAATGCTTAAATGTCAAGTTCTGTTAGTTGACTAAAGCCGCCTTTATTTCACCTATTAAATACATACTTCCTAGTACAACCAGGCACTCATCTTTTGAGCGCTTCTTAAATTTCCGGATAAATTCTCCCGGTTCTTTAATTGTTGAATAATTGATATTCAACCTGTTGCATTCCTGGCTTATTTCTTCTAAACTTGCTGCCCTCTCGTAATTAATTCCGGTTATAATAAATTGATTAAAATACCCGGAAAGCATTTTTAACATTTCTCCAATTGCCTTATCTCTCATAGCTCCAAAGAGTAGAACTCTGTTTCTATATAAATCGACTTCTTTACTGAACTCGTTTAAAAAGTTTTCGATTCCCTCGGGATTATGAGCCGAATCAAAAATTATATCGGGTTTCTTGTTGAAGTACTCATACCTTCCTTGCAACCCTGTATTTCTTGAAACGTTCAAAATACCAAGTAAGTAGTTTTCTTTATTTATAGATGGAAAAGTTTTTGAAATAGTAAGAGCAGCAAGAGCAGCATTATATTTTTGATACTTGCCTCTAAGAGGAGGACTCATCTCAATAGAGATACTTTCATCAATTAAAACATTAATACTATCTTCACCATTTGAAATAAAATCCTTTAATTGAAATAATTGACTATTAGTTTCTTTACATTTCTGTTCAACAATATCTTTAGCATCATTTTTCAGAATTCCGGTGAATACTTTAGACCCATTTTTTATAATTGCGGCTTTCTCGGATGCAATTTGAGCAATGGTGTTTCCGAGAACGTTTGTGTGTTCAAGACTGATAGTAGTAATAACAACGGCCAACGGATTTAGTACGTTTGTTGCATCCAACCTGCCGCCAAGTCCTGTTTCAATAACACAATAGTCTGTTTTCATTTCCAGAAAATATTTGAATGCCATTGCTGTAGTCACTTCAAAAAACGTCAATTGAAAATCATCTATAAATTTTTCATTTTCTTCAATGAAACCAGCGATGTATTCATCATCAATTTGCTTTCCATTTATCACAATCCTTTCATTGAATTTTACAAAATGAGGAGAAGTATATAATCCAGTCTTATAACCCCTTTCTTGTAATATGCTTGCGATAAAGGATAAAGAACTTCCCTTTCCATTTGACCCAGCAACATGAATTGTTTTTAAAAAGTTCTGTGGATTTCCCAAATGTTCAAGAAATTTTATAGTGTTTTCTAACCCAAGCTTAATACCAAACGTGTGGAGAGAAAAAAGTTTTTTTAGGGAAGATTCGACATCCATCTAATTTAAAGAATATAAGAAGCAGTGAGTGATGAAATTTTTTCTACAGACATTTTTTCACAGTATCCTTCAAGATCTTTAACAATTTTTCCAGGAGCTGAGGGATCAATAAAATTTAATGTACCTATTTGAACCGCCGAAGATCCAGCAATCATAAATTCAATCACATCTTTCCAATCCATGATACCACCAATTCCAATAATCGGAATATCAACTTCCCTGGAAATTTCCAGGACTTTAGCTATGGCAACTGGTTTGATCGCAGGGCCTGATAATCCTCCCGTAACATTCTGTAGTTTAGGTTTTCGTGTAATAATATTAAATGCTGTGCCAACCAAAGTGTTAATCGCCGATACGGCATCTGCTCCATTTTCTTTAGCCGCCTTTGCAAAGGTGGCAATGTATGAAACATTTGGCGAAAGCTTAATAATTATTGGTTTATCTGTGGCTGATCTTACTTTGTCCGTTATCTTTGCAACTGCATTTAAATCATTTCCAAAAATTAAACCACCTTCCCTTACGTTTGGACAGGATATATTTATTTCAAAAGCTTTAATTGTTTCTTCCCTGGTGAGAGTGCGGGTACATTCGACATATTCTTCGATAGTGCTTGCCGCTATGTTGCAAACTAATGGCACATCAAATTTTTTTAAGAATGGAATTTTTTCTTTCAGGAATACCTCAACTCCAACGTTTGCCAAACCAATTGCGTTTAACATTCCAGCGGGGGTTTCAGTAATTCTTTGAGGTGGATTTCCCTTTCTTGGTTTGAGGCTGAGCGATTTTGTGACTATTGCACCTAATTTATTTAGGTCAGTAAATTCAGATATCTCATTGCCATAGCCAACAGTTCCCGAGGCAAGCATTATTGGATTTCTGAGAGTAAGCGAACCAATTTTTACTGACAAATCTATATTCATTATATCACAACATCTTTAATGTTGAAAACCGGTCCATCTTTACAAACAAGCAAGTACTTTTCCTGTTCAGTAATTGATTCTATCGAACACCCCTGGCAAATTCCAAATCCACAGGCCATTGCACATTCAGTTGAAACTTCACAGTCAAATTCATTCTTAATACAAAAACTTTTTAAGGCTCTTAGCATAGGGGTGGGACCACAAGCAAAAATTTTAATTTTCTTGGATTTAAGCAATTCGATGTTCTTCTCGAGAAGTTGAACAACATTTCCTTTAAAACCACGTGAACCATCTTCAGTTGCTTCTTTAACATTTTTCAAATTATAGGTTATTACATCATCCTTACTTCGTCCACCTATGAAAGAAAGAATATCTTTTTTGCCAGTCAGCGTACGAGTAAAATAAGGAAATGGAGCAGCACCTAATCCGCCTGCTACTATCACTGCAGTTTTGTAATCCCCACCAAGATTAAATCCATTTCCGAGAGGACCAAGAATATCTATTTCAGATCCTTTAGGTTTATGAGCAAGAATGTTTGTTCCTTCTCCCATAATATTGAACATCAGATAAAGGTGCTCGCCGTCCACATCACATACACTGAACGGTCTTCTTAACAACGGAGATACTCTTTCAGAAACCCTCACATTTAAGAATTGTCCGGGTTTAATAATAGAACTGATTTCAAGTGCATTAACCTTCAGGAGATAAATACGATTATCTATTTCTATCGTTTCTTCAACAGGTGCGTTTAATATGAACAAATTAAATTAATTCCTGAGAATGGTTTTGAATAATTTATTTTCAGAAGTGCTTCTGGCTGGTCTAATATCGAAATCAATTTCTAAATATCTTTTTTAACTTCTTAAAATTATTATATAAATACTTTATTTCAAAATATTTCAGATTATTGAAAAAACAGATTAATCTATTTTTCCATTTTCAATATCTATTATCTTATCTAATCTTTTTTGATGTCTTCCACCTTCAAACTCAGTTGAAAGCCATTCACCAACTATCTCCTTGATTGTCTCGTCGCCAAGTGCTCTCGAACCAACGACAAGAACATTTGCATTATTATGAGCACGCGAACTTTTTGCAGAAAATGTACTATAGCAGGTTGCTGCACGAATTCCTTTTATTTTATTTGCTGTTATGGCTGACGGAATTCCTGTTGCATCTATTAAAATTCCAAAATCACTTTCACCTGATGCAACACTAAGAGATACTTTTTTCGCATAATCCGGATAGTCGCAGGAATTTTCATCGTAAGTACCAGCATCTTTTACCTCGAATCCATTTTCAACCAGATATTTGAATAAAATATTTTTAAGTCTGAATCCCGTATGATCACTTCCGATAACTATTTTATTTGTTGACGAATAGTTTTTATTGGACTCAAAATGAGTTTCTTGCAGATCTTCTTTTTCGATAATATTAAATTTTGAGAAACGAATTCGGTCCAGTGCAAGCGGGGTAATTATTGTGTCTTTCGTTTTTATTAAAACTCTAATCCCCTTTTTTTCGAGCTCTAAAATTTCACGTTCAGTTATTACCGTTTTCATTTAACAGATTACAAATGATCGTTCAATTTATTAAGCTTTAGGTAATCAATTATATTCTTCACATCCTGAGCTTTATCTCTTCGGCATATTAGCAATGCATCTTTATAATTTATAACAATTATATTGTCTAATCCAATTACAGCAGTAAAATTATCCGGTGAGTAAATATAAGAATCCAAAACCATATCGGTGTAAATGCTGCCCACCTTGACATTTCCTTCCTCATCCTTCTTGCTTAGCTGATAGACTGCCTCCCAGCTACCGACATCACTCCAGCTAAATTTACCTTTTACAAGAAATACATTTTCAGACTTTTCCATAATGCCGTAGTCAATAGAAACACTTTTTAACTGTCCATATGTATTGGAAAGGTTATTTATGAAATCAGATGAATTCATATGATCTTTTATTTGCATAAGACCTTCGTAAAGATCAGGCATATGCTTTTTTATTTCATTAAGAATTGTTTCTGTTCTCCAGATGAACATTCCACTATTCCAGAAGAAATCACCACTTTTAATAAAGTTGACTGCAGTATCATAATTCGGTTTTTCAGCGAA
>JAPHUI010000349.1 GCA_026193755.1 Ignavibacteriaceae bacterium
GTCTTTATCTAAAATCATTTAATACTCCTGAATGGTCGGAACAAATATATTCAACCTTTAAGAGAAGTTCAATTTAGAGGTAAGGAATTTAGCATAGTCATAAAGTATTTCTCAGTTTAGCCAATCCTGTTTTACTAACAGGAAGCTGTTTGCTATTCTTTAAGATAATTTGGTAGGATTCTTTTCCCGTCTGTTCGAGGTGCTGAATAAAATCGACATTTATAATGTAGGAACGATGTATCCTGATAAAATTATTTTCGTTTAAGTGGTTCTCAAAATATTTCATTGTTTTCTGTTTGAGGAATCTTCCCTGATCGCAGTTGATCATTACGTAGTCATCCTGTGCTTCAAGCCATTTAATAGTTTCAACAGGGATAATAGAAATTTTTGAGCCTTCTTTAATTACAACTCTCTCAAGGTATTCAATCTTTTCATCTTTGTAATCGATGATATTTTTTATAACAGCGTCGTGTTCGAATTTGTCCTGCAAAAAATTGAAAGATTTTTTCAGCGCATCGTTAAATCTTTCTTCCGAGAATGGTTTAAGAAGGTAATCTGCGGCATTAACTTCGAAAGCTTTTATAGCATAATGATCAAATGCAGTTGTGAAGATTATTACCGGCGGTTCTTCAAGTAGCTCCAGCATTTCAAAGCCACTAATCTTCGGCATCTGGATGTCAAGAAAAATTATGTCCGGTTTCAGCTCGTTTATTTTTTTGATAGCGTCAAAACCATTCGAACTCTCAGCGGCAATTTCCACTTCAGGATGGTTTTTGAGATAACCCTTTGTTATCTCTCTTGCTAACTTTTCGTCATCTATTATTATCGTTGTTATTTTACTTTTTTTCATTGGCACTTAAAAGTTTGTTTTCTAATTGCTCTTCACAAGGTATAAACAAAGTTACACTAAAAATACCTTTTTCTTTTTTCACTTCCATAAGATCATCCCTGTGATAAATTAAATTAAGCCTGTCGTAAATATTTTTAAGTCCGACTCCAGCACCTTTTCGTGATTTTGAAGATTCGTCAAAATTATTCTGAAGATGAATTCTTAAATAATCCTTATCCAGCTTGCATTTAAGGGTCAAATTAACTTTGTCTAAAGTTTCATAAACAGCGTGCTTAACTACGTTTTCAAATAAGGGCTGCAAAATCATATTTGGGATTTCGGCTTTATCACAATCTTCGTCAATTTCTTCTGAGTAATCAAACTTATCTTCAAAACGTATCTTCTCAATATCAAGGTATAGACGAATATTTTTCAATTCTTCGCTAAGCTTATTTTTTTCTCTTTCGTTTGTTGCAAGGATATACCTTAGAAAATCGGCTAACTTAATTATCATCTCTTTTGCTTTTTTAGGATCTATCTCTGTCAAAGCGCTCATTGAGTTAAGGCTGTTGAAAATGAAATGAGGATTTATCTGAAATTTAAGTGACTTCAACTCTGCTTGCGTTATGAGATTTTTTAGCTCTGATTCTTTGACTGCTCTCTCCTGCGACTCAGAATAATATGAAACCAGGTAATAAAATGAAACAACCACCGCATAAAGCATCAACCCAACCAGGAATCGCCAGAGAAGAGTGCCATAAAAAAAATTCTGATACTTTTCTTCAAATCCAAGTACGGGCACCATAAAAATGTAAATCAGCAAAATCCATAATCCCGAAGAAACTATAGCGGTTATTATATGGCTGCCTAATACTTTCAGGAGAGAATTCTGCTCTATGGAAATGTATTTTGCAGGATAATGCCAGATTATTGTGAGACCACACAAAACTAATGCAGAAACAGTACTTTCAATAACTGAGGCATTAAGACCCAGTTTCAATCCAAAGTATAAAATAAGGAAGCTGGCAGCAGCATAAGAAAAAGAGTATAAAAGAAGAACAGATAGGTTTCTGAAATTCTTTAATATAGGATTGTCTTGCATCTACGTGTGCTCTTACAAATAAGTTTTTACTTCACCACCACCAAACATAGCTAATCCTTTTATATGCAGAGTTTTTGATTGATCAATCACGACGCTGGGGTTTCTGATAGCTTTGTTTGAAAACCCGCCAAGGATAGAAGTTACATTTATCACGACATTCCATTCCTTTGGAACAATGATAGTTGTTCCACCAAAAACACATAGTACATCCAGAACATTATCACCATCAGCAAGTTGACAATTCATCAGGTTTATCTCAGATCCCCCAAATATTGCTGTAACATTGCCACCCTGGAAGTTGCTTGATGAAATTATTTTTGTTCCACCACCGAAAATGGAAACATCATCGATCTTGTCTTTATTTATTTTTGACGTACCAGGAAATGAATCTGTATGTGACTCAATATTTCTTCTTTTAAGAATGATATAAGCTCCAAGTACTATAAGAATAATTGGGAATATTATACCAGCATTATAATCTACCTCAGGAAATATTCTGGGGATTAAAAACAAAGCACCAATTCCGCTTAGAATTCCCCCAAGGAATTTCTTTTCAGTATTTATAAGAACAATTAGACCAATCACCAGCATAATAAAAGGCCACGAGAATACGACGTGAGCAAAACGGAAATGAAGTATATCCATGGTGTTAAGTAAAAATATTCCACCAAGGAAAATTAGAATTAAACCCAGTACTATTCTTTTATCAGTTCTGTTATTTTCAGTCATTTTTGGCTCCTTTAATTAAATCTCAACCAAAACCTATGCAAAATGTCTTTCTAAAAAAAGAAGAAATCGGTGAGTAGTGGAAAAAGCTCGGTGATTGAAGTAGAAATAGTTTTTAGTTAACGTATTGATTTATAAATCTTTGAGCTAAAGTATCTCCAAGCGAGGCTGCTAATTTAAAATCTTCAATAGCTAACCTTTTATCACCGAGGTAAAGATTGGTCATCCCTCGATAGTAATATGCTTCGGCGTATGAAGGCTCCAATGAATTCACAGTTGAGAAATCTCTTTTTGCCCGAATGTAATCATTAAGTTCGAAATAAACTTTACCTCTCAAAAAGTAAAGTTCAGCATTGAAGGGTTCATATTCTATTGCTTGATTAACGTACAAAAGTGCTTTACCAAATTCTCCAGATTCAAAAAATTGATTTGCGAGTTCCGCGGCTGACATTTGGTAAACATCGTCTATAAAAATGGTTACGCTTGGAGTCATTTCTGGACAGCAAGATTGATAATCACCCTCTATTGCCACACCTGATTCTCTTCTGAGTGGTCTCTTCGGATGCCTTTCTACTGTTTTGTTTGGTGGACGTTCGATGATTTCCGGATGTTTGCTCGGTATTGTATTATTATTCGGGTTTCTTTCAATTCTTTCTATTCTACCAGATTCTTGTCCTCTTCCTCCGGTTTTCTTCTCTCTTTGTGCAAATATATCAGCGTTAAATATGAGTGTAATTATAAAGAATGTAAGAAGAGTTTTCATAGCTAATACCTCGTTAATATCTGTTGTGAGTGAACAGAAATTATGCCGGAGTATAAAGGGCGATAAAAAAGGGGAGTAATACTCCCCTCTAATGAAAAGTTTAATTTAACAGTCAGACTGATTCTTCAACAAGGTGTGCTTCTTTGACCTTCTCCAATGCTTGTTCAAGATCAGCTATGAGATCATCTGCGTTTTCAATCCCTACAGAGATTCTCACCAGACCATCGGTTATTCCCCCCGCCATTCTTGCTTGTTTACCCATTGAAAAATGCGTCATGCTTGCGGGATGCTGAATTAGTGTTTCAACTCCACCAAGACTTACTGCAAGTTGGCAGAGATGGACTGAGTTCATAAGAATTTTTCCCGCTTCAATTCCGCCTTCAACTTCAAAGGTTATCATTCCACCCGGCCCTTTGTGCTGTTTTAAACCAACCGCATAATGAGGATGACTCTTTAATCCGGGATAACGAATATTTTTAACAAGCGGATGTTTCTCAAGCCATTCAGCAATTTTTTGGGAACTTTCACAATGCTTTTCCATTCGAAGAGCGAGAGTTTTTAATCCTCTGTGAACTAAAAATGAATTGAAGGGATCGATCACACCGCCAATCTGGTTTAGGGTTTTTCTGAATTGTTTGTACGTCTCCTCATCTTTAACAACAATGATTCCACCGACAACGTCTGCGTGACCATTTAAAAACTTTGTTAAGCTGTGCATAACTATATCAGCACCGAGTGCAATGGGATTTTGAAGAGCAGGACTCATAAAAGTATTATCAACCACAACCTTTGCATTATTCTTATGTGCAATCTTTGATATCTCCTCAATATCTGAAATGCAGAGAGTTGGATTACCGGGTGTTTCGATATAAACAATTTTTGTGTTTGGCTTGATCGCATTTTTTACTTGCTCATTTTTTGCTGTATCTACAAACGTGGTTTCAACTCCAAACTTTTTCATAACGGTGTTCAGCAAAGTTGTTGTTGGTCCGTAAACTGCTGCTGAACAAACAACGTGGTCACCTGCAGAAAGTAAGGTTGCAAAAATTGTGTGAACAGCTGCCATTCCACTTGCACATCCCAACGCTTTATGTCCACCCTCAAGCTCTGCGATTGCATTTTCCATTGCTTCTATTGTTGGATTAAGCATTCTGGTATAAATGTACCCTTTTTCTTCTCCTGCAAATAAAGAAGCTCCGTGCTGTGCTGATTTGAATTTGAAAGTTGATGTCTGGTAAATTGGTGGAACTACTGAACCATATTCGTATTCGTCAATTCCTGAGTGAACGCATTTTGTGTGAAAATCTAATTTGGAATGATCTTTCATTTTATTTCTCCCTATGATCCCCTTTAAAAAATATGAGTATTAAATATTTAACTGTTTATAAATTAACAGTACAAAATTAAGAAATTTCGATGAAGTTTGTCAGTGATTTTAATATTTGATTCTATTTGACTTCAATTTACTTATATTTATTTCTATAATTTTTTTAATGATTAAAACGATATACTCTGTTGCCTAAAGAAAAAGTACTAGTCACATCTGCCTTACCTTACGCAAACGGACCGATTCATCTCGGTCACCTCAGCGGTGCGTACCTACCTGCAGATATTTACGTTCGTTACAAAAGACTGAACGGAGATGATGTTCTCTACATCTGTGGTTCGGATGAACACGGCGTACCAATTACAATTTCTGCCGATAAAGAAGGAGTTTCTCCGAAGGTAATTATTGACCGTTATCACGAAGCTAATAAAAAGGCATTCGAACGATTTGGAATGAGTTTCGATAATTATTCGAGAACAAGCTTGCCAATTCATCACGAGACTGCAAAAGAATTTTTTCTTGAGTTTTTTAATTGTGGGATGTTGATTGAAAAAAAGTCAAACCAGTTTTATGATGAAAAAGCAAAAATGTTTTTACCAGATAGATATGTTGAAGGAACCTGCCCTAAATGTGGGAACGAACAGGCCAGAAGTGATGAATGTGAAAACTGCGGTTCACTCTATGATCCATCTGAATTAATAAATCCTAAAAGTAAAGTGAGCGGGGAAACACCGGTTCTTAAAGAAACTACTCACTATTATTTTCCACTAGGTAAATATCAGCCGGCACTTGAAAAATATGTCGATGAAATGAATTCAATATATGGATGGAAAGACAATGTTCTTCAATATTGTCGTGGCTGGTTTAAGGATGGATTGAAAGATCGTGCGATTACACGTGACCTTGATTGGGGAATAAAGGTTCCTGTTGAGTCTGCTGCAGGAAAGGTAATTTATGTCTGGTTTGAAGCTGTGCTTGGATACATTTCTTCTACAAAGGAATATTCACAAATAAAA
>JAPHUI010000087.1 GCA_026193755.1 Ignavibacteriaceae bacterium
AAAATTTCCTTGCTTATTAAAAGAGAAGATCTTAATCATCCTCATATGTCAGGTAATAAATGGTATAAGCTTAAGTTCAATATTCAGGAAGCCCGGAAACAAGGTAAAGACACTCTCTTAACTTTTGGAGGTGCATATTCAAACCACATTTATGCAGTTGCTGCAGCAGGAAAAATATTCAATTTCAATACAATAGGAATTATCAGAGGAGAAGAGCATAAACCTCTAAATCCTACACTTTCTTTTGCAAAAGAGAACGGAATGCAGTTTTACTACCTGGACAGAGAATTTTATCGAAAAAAGAACTCACCTGAAATTTGTGATAAGCTTAAAAATATTTTTGGTGATTTTCATCTTCTGCCCGAAGGCGGTACAAATGAACTTGCTGTTAAAGGATGCAGCGAAATTATCGGAAATATCAACGAAGATTATGATTATATCTGCTGTCCATGCGGAACTGGTGGAACTCTGGCAGGATTAATTACTGGACTAAATGGCGACAGATTCGCACTTGGATTTGCAGTGCTTAAAGGAGCTTCATTCCTTAAAGAAAATGTTAAGACTCTTTTAAAATCCTCTGTTAATCATCACCTAAATAATTGGGACATTACTCTTGATTATCATTTTGGTGGTTACGCTAAATTCAATAAACAGCTCTTAGAATTTATAGAAAGATTTAGTTCACTCACCAGAATACCAGTTGAACCAATCTATACGGGAAAGATGTTGTTTGGTATTTATGATCTTATCGCCAATGGATTTTTCAAGGAAGAAATCAGGATTGTTGCAATACATACGGGCGGCCTGCAAGGATTAAGTGGTTTACTAAACAAAAATATTCGAATTACAGGATAAACTTAAAAACGGGTTTAATTTGAGCTTTCAAAATATTAAGTTTCTGTTAACATTAGTGATAAGCTTTGAACTAATTGACATAATCAAAAAAAAAGCAAAAGGGATAACCTAATTTTCAATCAATTATTAAAATTATTACTGCAGATAATAGACTATTAAAATATGACTGACATTAATATACTTTTAGTTGAAGATGAGCAAATCGTGGCTAAGTACATTGAAAAGCAGCTTACCGGAGCCGGATATCGTGTTCTTGCCTCAATTACAAAAGGTGATGAAGCGATAGAAAAAGTAAAAAGCTTACAGCCCGATGTGGTTCTCATGGACATAAAGCTAGTGGGAGATATGGACGGTATTGAGGCAGCAGACTTCATAAGAAAAAATTATCAGATTCCGGTTATTTTTCTTTCTTCTCTCACGGATGATGAATCCTTTCAAAGAGCAAAAATGGCCGAACCGTTTGGTTACTTAGTTAAACCAATAGACATAAAAGAATTCAACCGCGTTGTAGAAATGGCTCTGTATAAAAATAGAATTTATAAAGAAGTATTAGATGCAAAGCAGCGATTCCAGATTGCCATTGAAGCAGCTAAGACCAGAGTTTGGGAACTTTGGTTTGATGAAGATAAGCTAATTCTTGATAATGGTTTACCCCAACTCTTTGGATATAACGAAAAAGATATTCAAAATACCCCTGAAGAAAGAATGAATCTTGTTTACGAAGAGGATAGAGAATTGGTTTTAAAAGCAATTAAAGATTGCTCAGAAGGAAAAACTAAAAGTTTTGAACTTGAACACCGCATTTATAAAAAAGATGGCTCAATAGGCTGGCTATTACTCCGCGGAGTACAAATTCTTCCTGCAAACCATAAACCAGCCAGGCTGATTGGTTCAGCTACTGATATTACTGAAAGGAAAAATTACGAGGAAGAACTTAAAAAGAGTGAAGAAAAATTCAGGAAAGTATTTGAAAATTCTGGAATAGGTATGGTTATGGTAGAACCTGATGGTCAATTTATCAAAGTCAATAAGGCTTTCTGTGATATAACAGGTTACAATGAGCCAGAAATAATAGGCAAAAATTTCAGAGACATTACTCACCCTGACGACCTCGATATATCTGTTGGTTCGACAAATGAGCTGCTTGAAGATATTTCAAAAGAAACAAGCACAATAGAAAAGCGCTACTTCCATAAAAATGGAAATTTAATCTGGGCTTTAACTACATTATCCTTAATTAGAGATCCTAATGGCAAACCACAGTTTTTTATTACACAGATCCAGGATATCACCAACAGAAAAAAATATGAGGAAAAACTTCTAAGGTACGCTGATGAGTTAAAGATACTCAATGCTTCCAAAGATAAATTTTTCTCTATTATTTCGCATGATTTGAGAACACCTTTTAATTCACTTCTTGGAATAAGTGAATTTATTATTCAATCTTATGAAGAAATGAGTCGTGAGGAAATTAAAGAATCAATCTCGAATATTTTCCGTTCATCTCAAAAAGTATACAATTTAATACTCAATTTGTTTGAGTGGACACGTATGCAATCAGGTCGGTTCGAAGTTGAAAAGACTCCACTAAACCTTTCTATTAATGTCGGAGAAATTCTTAATCTATATATTCAATCAGCTGAATTAAAAAAGATAAAACTAATAAATAATGTGTCTAAGGAAATTTATATTGTAGCAGATAAGTATATGCTGGAAACTATTTTAAGAAATCTTATCAGTAATGCAATTAAATTTACAAACAAGGAAGGAAATGTTTCGATTTCAGCAATCAGGAAAGGTAATTTCGCCCAAATAGCTGTAAGTGACAACGGTATGGGAATTAGCGAAGAAAACCAAAAAAAACTTTTTAGGATTGATACGAAGTTC
>JAPHUI010000078.1 GCA_026193755.1 Ignavibacteriaceae bacterium
ATTTTATTTTTAGAATACACGAGAGGAGAATTAATAGATTCATTTGTGATTTGGTTTGTCCAAACCGGTTCAAGTGTTTCAAGATTGTAACAGTATAAATTTCCATTATTCGTTCCTGTAACTATTCCTTTTGAATTCTCTTCAAGATCAACAACTGTAATTCCGGCTAAGTTTTCACCAATACCTATTACCTTTGCTGGTGGACCTGTATTTACATTTAGAGTTAAAATATCGCCATCGGCAGTCTCTGTTATCAACAAATCTTTACTAGCTATTGGAGAATTTTTAATTTTTCCATGTGAATTGTATCTCCATTTTTCTTTTCCAGTTGAAAATAGACAAATTATTGTCCCATCTTTAAATCCCGCAAAGATTTTATCATCTTTAAATGCTACAGAAGTTATTATCGTTTTTTGAAAATTCTCTGACCATAATATTCCAACCGATAAAAAATTTTTTACAGGCTCGATGGATTTGAATAAAGTAATAGGAGCGAAAACAGAGTATACAATTTCTGGTTTGATTTTTTTCTGTACTTCTTCACCAAGAATCTTTTTGATAATAACAGAGTCTTTCTTAGTTGTGATTAACAAGTAGCCCCAATCATTTTTTCTGTTGAGGTAAAATCCTTCTAAGGTTGAAATTTCTTTTTTCTGTTTATTAGCTTTGCTTACAAATGAAAATAATTTGTGGCCGATTATGGTTTTATAAAATGTGCTACTATTATCTGCCTTTTTTATAGGGTGATATGAAAACGTAATTATTTTTTTGGAATTTAATTTGGTAAGAGCATCTTTCAGCCACTCTAACGTTTCAGCCCCAATATGATTTTCTTTGGAATATTCAGGAATGATAGTGTTAAAACAAATCAAGTTAAAATTCTTATCATAAAAATATTTTTTATCTTCACCCCAAAGCAGTGAAATTTCCGAACCTTTTCCTTCACTTAAATAATAATCCTTCTCTCCACCAACTATTGAATATGGGACGTTGAGACCATCCAGAATTTCCTGTGCCCAGATGAAATCATCTAATTTACCATCTGCAGTTATGTTACCTAAAACTATAACATACGAGACATTTTCTCTTTTATTTATATCATCCACAGCCTGAATTAAATTATTTGCATTTTCCTGATACCCGATCTGCGGTTCGGTAATTAAGGCTGTGTAGTTGATCTGTGCAAGAGACACACTTCCTAAAAAAAGAAGCAGAGCAATTAGTGAAAATTTTAACATAGCACTTCAAAATTACATATTATCTTCTTAACAGGCTTATTTCAACTATCAAAAAGTAAAATCAGGGTCGCAAATTGTATTCTTGATTAAAAAATGCAACATTCATAAGTTTGCCACCGTCTAATCTTATTTAATTCCTATTTTTTATATACAATTAACTAAGTACGAGGTTTACAGTGGATATTGCACAGTTGAACGAAAAAATAAAACAGGAAAGTGCCTTTGTAGATTTACTTTTTTCTGAGATTGGGAAAGTCATTGTAGGGCAGAAAGAAATGGTTGAAAGGCTTGTCGTTGGACTTCTAGGTAACGGACATGTACTTTTAGAAGGTGTGCCGGGTTTGGCTAAAACTCTCGCTATAAAGACTCTTGCCGCAGCAATGAAATCAAAGTTCCAGAGAATTCAGTTTACTCCCGATCTTTTACCAGCGGATTTAATAGGTACACAGATCTACAATCAGAAAGATGGAAATTTCTTAATCCGTAAGGGTCCAATCTTCTCAAACTTTATTCTTGCTGATGAAATTAACCGTGCACCTGCAAAAGTACAGAGTGCACTTCTTGAGGCAATGCAGGAAAGACAGGTTACAATTGGTGAACAGACTTTTAAGCTCGAAGAACCATTCCTCGTACTCGCAACACAGAATCCCATTGAGCAGGAAGGAACATATCCTTTACCGGAAGCGCAGGTTGACAGATTTATGCTAAAGATAAAAATCACTTATCCCGACCGCAAAGAAGAACGAGATATTATGAGGCATAACATAAATAATACACTTGGAATACCAAATCCGGTTATTTCTCCTGCTGATATTTTAAAAGGAAGGCAGCTTATCCAGGAAGTTTATATGGATGAAAAAATTGAAAAGTATATTCTCGATATTGTCTTTGCTACACGTAAGCCTAAAGAATTTGGATTAGATAAAATATCAGATATGATTAGCTATGGAGCATCACCAAGGGCTTCAATTTATTTAGCAATGGGTGCTAAATCGATGGCGTTTATAAAAAGAAGGGGATACGTTATTCCTGAAGATGTAAGAGCGATTTGCTACGATGTAATGAGACATAGAGTTGCTGTAACTTATGAAGCCGAAGCAGAGGAGATTACTTCTGAATCTATAATTAGTGAAATATTAAATAAGATAGAGGTACCTTAATTAATGTAGAATGTAAAGTGAATAATTTATAATTAAGGCAATTAAAAAGTGTTACCAAAAGAATTATTAAAACTTGTAAGACAAATTGAAATCCGTACTAAAGGACTTGTAAACCAGGTCTTCTCAGGAGAATACCATTCTGTATTTAAAGGAAGAGGAATGGAATTTACTGAAGTGCGTGAATATCAATTTGGTGATGATATAAGGAATATTGATTGGAACGTTACTGCCCGTTTTGGTCATCCCTTTGTAAAAATATTTGAAGAGGAACGTGAACTCACCGTAATTTTATTGGTTGATTTAAGCGGCTCGCAGATGTTTGGTTCACTTTCTAAAACCAAACAGAGAGTTGCCGCAGAGTTAAGTGCAATTCTAGCTTTTTCTGCGTTGAAGAATAATGACAAAGTTGGTTTGATTCTTTTCACGGATAAAGTTGAAAAATTTGTTCCTCCCAGAAAAGGTAACAAGCATGTGTTAAGAATAATCCGCGATGTTCTCTCTTTCGAGCCGGAAGGAAACTGGACTAATATGCGTACTGCACTTGAATTTATGAACGGTGCAATTAAAAAGCGTTCAATTGTTTTTCTGCTTTCAGATTTTATGGATGAAGGATATGAAAAAATCCTTCGTGTCGTTGGTAAGAAACACGATCTAATCGGGATCGTAATAGATGACAGAAGGGAATTAGAAATTCCAAAGATGGGATTAATGAAATTA
>JAPHUI010000154.1 GCA_026193755.1 Ignavibacteriaceae bacterium
ACTGTTCGTAATACATTTTTCCGGATTGCCATATAATCTGAATATCATTTTCTTCTAATATTTTTATACTTTCTGACATTACATCGTTAATCGATTTTGCTCCAAGGCTTCCACCAATTACAAGTAGAGTTTTTTTTTCACCGGTTAGTCCAAATTTTTCTAATGCTTCAATTTTGTCCATTCGACTAAGATTTTTTCGAACTGGATTTCCTGTCAGATGATGAACTTTTTCTCTTCTCAAATATTTTTTTGATGTCTCGAAACTCAGATGAACTTCATCAGCAAATCTTTCAAGCAGACGTGTGGTAACACCGGGGTAACTGTTTTGTTCAAGAAGTATAACTTTAGCACCCATTATGGAAGCAGCCCAAATCACCGGACCAGCAACATATCCTCCCGAGCCAATTGCTACTTTAGGTCTGAAGGAAATATTTATTATCAACGACTGAATTAAAGAGACAAATAACTTCAAAGGAAATAATAGATTTTCCAGAGTGATTTTTCTTGAAAATCCTTTTATCCAAATTGATTTAAACTTAAATCCAAGTTTTGGGACAACACTTCCTTCGATTTTATCTTTTGTACCGACGAATAATATATCAGCATCCGGACTCATCTCCCTTATCTGTTCGGCAACGGCAATAGCCGGGAAAAGATGTCCACCGGTTCCGCCACCTGCAAATAAAATCCTGTATTTAGTTTGAACGCTGCTCATCTATTAATCTCATCAAGATTGCTGTAATCCTTAACGTATACAACACCGTTCTCTCTCATATGATTTGTGAAAGCAATGTTGATCAGTATTCCAACACTAATGCAGAGAAAGATTAATGATGTTCCGCCATAACTAATAAAAGGTAAAGGAAGTCCCGTCGTTGGTAATATGCCTGTCGTTACTGCAACATTTACAAACGCATCAAGAACTATCGAGATTGTTATTCCAAATGCAAGAAGCTGCCCGAATCGATCTTTTGCTTTTTTTGCCACCATTATTCCGGTAATAAAAAGAACGAGGTAAGCAAGTAAAACTGTAATCGAACCCAGAAGACCAAGTTCCTCACCAAGAATTGCAAATATGAAATCTCCATACGCTTCCGGAAGGAAAAGATTACTTTGCATGCTATTGCCAATCCCAACACCAAAAATTCCTCCGCTCCCAAGACTATAAAGTGCCTGCTTAACCTGGAAATTAAGATCACCACCGTGCATAATCGAACCGATGTAGGACAATATTCTTGATCTCGAATGAGGAAAGATCATTGCTACGGTTCCTATCACCAACCCGCTTATAAGCATTGAAGCTAGAATATGTTTAAACTTTGCACCTCCAGCATAGATGAGGATAAGCGTAATTACTATTAACATTATACCGTTGCTAATGCTCGGCTGCAGCACAATCAGACCGGAAATAATCATTATCCAGATAAAAAGATAAAGGAAGCCATGCCGGTAATTGTCTATTACATTTGCTTTATCTTCCAATAAAACGGAAAGATGAATAATAAGAACAAGCTTTGCAATGTCTGCAGGCTGTAATGTAAATAACCCCAGATTTAACCATCTGCCTGCACCCTTTATATCGGGTGCTAAGAGCAGAGTAGCAATTAATAAAATTGTTATTAGGATAATTACCGGTTTACTTAAAGATTTGTAGAGATCGTAAGGAATAAATGCAAAAAGAATGATAGCACCAATACCAATAAATACTTTAAAGAGATGCGAGTTGAAAAGATAGAAGACACTATCAAACTTGAACACACTATAAGTGCTGCTCGCACTCATAACTATTATTAAACCAAGCAGCATTAGCGCAAAGGAATCGAAAAATATTGTTAATCCAAGTTTTTTCATTTTAGGTTATTCACTGCTTCTTTAAATACTTTACCACGATGCTCGTAATTATTGAACATATCGAAACTGGCACAAGCCGGTGAAAGCAATACAACATCGCCACTTTTAGCTTCCTTGCTCGAACTTTTTACAGCCTCTTCCATCGATTTTACCACTTCAACTTTCACATCTTGGTTAAAAAAGTTATAAACTTTTTCTGCCGAGGAACCAATTGCATAAATCTTTTTTACTTTCTGAAGAACAAGCGGCTTAATTTGTTGGTAATCATTTCCTTTATCCTGTCCTCCAAGAATCAATAGGATAGGTTCGTCGAAACTTTTTATTGCGTACCAAACTGAATCGACGTTGGTAGCCTTAGAATCATTAACATACTTTACCCCATCAATTTCCCTTACAAGTTCCAAGCGGTGCTCGACACTCTCAAATGTTTGCAACCCTTTAATAATTCCTTCATTATCAAGGTTATAAGCTTTTGCGGCACAGATTACTGCCATTGCATTTGCAAGGTTGTGTTCTCCCCTTATCTTTATGTCATTCCTTAGACATCGAAAAGTTTCTTTGCCATTCAGTTTGAAAATCACGTTACCTTCAGAATAGAAGCAGCCATTATTTTGTAATTCATTCAAAGAGAAGAAAAATGATTTACTTTTATGATCAACTAAATACTTGATTACAGCCTGATTATCTTTATTCAGAACTAAATAATCTTTCTCGTCCTGATTTTCATAAATTCTTTGCTTTGACTCTGAGTACTTCTGTAAACTATTCTCATACCTGTTTAGATGATCAGGTGTAATATTCAGAATCAGTGCTGTATCAGGTTTAAAGTTTTCAATTAAGTCAAGCTGGAAACTTGATACTTCAAGCGACACAAATTCACCTTCTTTTACATCGAGAACAATTTCACTAAATGCCAGCCCAATGTTGCCAGCAACATGAGTTTTGTACCCGCATGTGTTAAAAACATGTCCACATAAACTTGTCGTAGTGGTTTTACCGTTTGTTCCGGTTACTGCTATTATTTTTCCCTTACAGTAGTGATAAGCAAATTCAATTTCACTTATAAGTTTTATACCTTTTCCACGAGCATTATTCAGTACAGCAGAATCGTTGGGGACACCGGGACTGATTATCATCCAAGCAGAGTCATATACCCTGTCCGAGTGTCCCCCGAACTCATAATTAATATTTTCTTTTTCTAATTGGTTCAAAGATTCCTTCAGCTTTTCTTTCGGACTGAAATCACTTACAAATGGAATTCCGCCAAGCTTTTTTATTAACTTTGCTGCACCGATCCCACTCCTTGCTGCACCAATAACTGATATTTTTTTTCCTTTAACTTCCATCATCTTATTTTGAATGAAATCAGGCTCACAATAGCCAGAATTATTGCAATAATGTAAAACCTTACTACGATTTTCGGTTCAGCCCAACCTAATAGTTCAAAGTGATGATGGATAGGAGCCATTTTAAAAACTCTTTTTCCCTGTCCATATTTTTTTTTCGTGTACTTGAAATAAGTCTTTTGGATTATAACTGAAATCGTCTCCATGAAAAAAACACCACCGAGAATTGGAATAAACAATTCCTTCCTGATTAGCACCGCAAGAATTCCGAATGCACCGCCGAGAGCGAGTGAGCCGGTGTCTCCCATAAAAACCTGGGCTGGGTACGAATTGAACCAAAGGAAACCCAATGATGCACCAACCAGTGCCGCTACAAAAACTGTGAGTTCCCCAGAACCGGGTAGATAAATTATATTTAGATAATCAGAAAAAATTATATTTCCGCTAACATAGCTAAGTATTGCCAATGCAATCATTACTATGGCGATTACGCCGATTGCAAGCCCATCTAGTCCATCCGTCAAATTTACAGCGTTGGAAGTTGCAGTAACAATAAATATTACAACCGGGATGTATAAAATTGACAGATCGAGATTGACATTTTTAAGAAACGGAACTGTGGTTAGAGTATTAAAATTCGAAAATTCAGGTGAAAAATATATGACTGCACCTACAACTAACCCGATTATAAATTGACCGAGTAGTTTGTACCTGCCTATCAAACCGTTCGGAAATTTTTTAATTACTTTGAGGTAGTCATCTAAAAAACCAACCAGACTTAACCATACGGTTCCGCCAAGAATTAAAATTATATAAGTGCTCTTTAAATCGCCCCATAGTAATACCGGTACTACCACTGAAAAAATTATTATCAAACCGCCCATTGTCGGTGTGCCGGCTTTAGACCAATGAGTTTGTGGAGCATCTTCTTTTTTTGCTTCTCCTATCTGATTCTTGTGAAGAAAAAGAATAATTTTTGGTCCTAAATAGAAAGCCATGAATAAAGCTGTAATTGCAGCTAATGCTGATCTGAAAGTCAGGAATCGAAATATGTTGAATCCGGGTGGAGCGTAAATCTTATTTATGTATTCAAAAAAATAATAGAGCATCAGCGCAATGATTTAGTTTTTATTTCTGAAAGAAATTCCTCCATTTTCATTCCTCTTGAACCTTTTACAAGTATAACAGAATCGTCCAGGTTTAATTTTTTAATGAAGTCT
>JAPHUI010000437.1 GCA_026193755.1 Ignavibacteriaceae bacterium
ATCCTGTTCAACACAGAGAAAAAATCATTTGAAGCAATTGAAAACATAGATGAGGGGCATAACCATGATAATCTTCGTGTCTTTTTAGATAAAGGTGTTGAAGCATTCATTGTTGGTAATATTGGCCCGTATGCTTTTGAAATAATTAATACACCTGCAACTAAAGTTTATCTTGCCAGAAAAATGTTGGTTAGGGAAGCAATTGAGAAGTATATTAAAGGTGAGTTGATGCAACTATCTGAACCAACAGTAAAAAGAAGCTTAGAACATAGACATCATTCTCACAGACATAGACATGGATAAAACACAATGAAATCAAAAGCAATACAAGATTACTATCCCGATGATGTATCTCATTGTTACGGATGCGGAAAGCTCAATGAGCACGGACATCAGATAAAAACATTCTGGGATGGTGATGAAACTGTTACCAGGTATACTCCGAAAGAATATCATACCGCGATTCCGGGTTACGTTTACGGTGGATTGATCGCTTCTTTAATTGATTGCCACGGAACGGGAACAGGGGCATTAGTAGCTTACAGAGCAGAAGGAAGAGATTTTGATACAATGCCTCCTTTTCGTTTTGTTACCGCATCGCTCCAGGTTGATTATTTAAAACCAACTCCTCTTGGCGTTGAACTCGAATTACGTGGAAAGATTCTGGAACAAAAAGGAAAGAAAGTAATTTCTGAAATTACTCTTTCTGCAAATGGAAAAATCACTGCTAAAGGAAAAGTTGTTGCAGTTCAAATGCCTGAAAATATGATTAAGTGAGTTAAACGTTGTAGCTAATATGGAAACATTTATAGATGTCATCAGAGAATCAATAAAAATAACACTCTTTGTTTTATTGATGATGATTGCTGTCGATTTTATAAATGTTAAAACGAAAGGGAAATTAGAATCAATACTTCAGAGTGGAAGAAGGTGGAAGCAATATTTAGTTGCTTCTTTACTAGGTACAGCGCCCGGCTGCCTTGGTTCTTTCGCCGGAGTTTCTCTCTACATTCACGGAATGATAAGCTTTGGTGCAATTACAGGTTTAATGTTTGCTACTGCAGGTGACGAACAATTTGTAATGCTTGCAATGTTTCCCGAAACTGCGTTGATTATGTTTGGGATTCTATTTCTGTTAGGAATTATTGTCGGATACTCTACTGATTACATCGTTAAAAAATTCAAAATACAAACCTGCACAGACTGTGAATTCAAACAATATCATCCCGGCAAAGAAGGATATAAACATTACTTTAAAGAACATATCTGGACGCACATCATCAAGAAACATATATTTAAAATATTCTTGTGGACATTCGGTGCTCTGATTGTTGTTGAGTATGGAATGACATTTGTTAATCTTCAAAGCATAACTTCCGACTACAAATTTTTGTTATTGGTTCTTGGTGCTTTAATTGGCTTGATTCCGGAATCCGGTCCCCATTTAATTTTTGTAATGCTCTTTGCTAACGGATTAATTCCCTTCTCGGTTCTATTCACAAGTTCTGTAGTACAGGACGGGCACGGATTGCTGCCAATGCTTTCTTATTCGGTTAAAGATTCAATACTTGTAAAAGTATTTAATTTTGTATTTGGAATTGCGCTGGGATCAATAATTTATTTCTTGGGATTTTAATACGATGAAAGAAAATAAAAACCATTGGTATGACGGATGGTTCTATGATAAATTTATTGCTCCAAATCAGGATAGATTATTCGGGAAAATAAGAAAACTTATTGAACCAAACTCTAAAATAATAGATGTTGGATGCGGGACAGGTCGTTTCCCACTTTTTATTGCTGATAATTGTAAATCCGTTGAAGGCATTGACTTGTCAAATCGTAATATTACAAGGGCGAATTACAAGCTTTCAAAAAATCCCCGCGATAATATTTCTTTTGAGCATAAAACAGTAAAGGATATAATTATAGAAGGCAGAGATCATTTTGATTATGCAGTATCTACCTATGTTATTCATGAAATTGATGAGGCCGAAAGGATTATTTTTTTAAATGAGATGGCCATTATTGCTGATAAAATTATTATAGGCGACTATTTATTTCCTGCAAAAAGGGGTTTCTGGTATGTATTAAATGAAGTGGTGGAATTTGCAGCCGGAAGAAATCATTATAGAAATTATAAAAATTTTATGGCGAATGGTGGAATTCATAAGCTTGCTATAGAGGCCGGACTAAAAATTATTAACGAAATTAAGAATAAGCCGTTAACAAGCCATATAATTGTTTTGTCGAAATAGTGTTGTAAGTCTCAACTAAACAGATAGGCCTGCCGCTGATGATTTTTAAAGTGATTGTCTTGTCCGCAAACTTTCTATTTGTTAATTGAGTTTCCTAATCATTAATTTAAGTTTGATTATGCTTTAGAAAAATTATCTAACGGAGGTAAAAATGAAAAGTGTTTATTCTTACATTATTCTCTTTGTCAGTATTATTTTATTGTTCTCCTGCAATCAGCAAAAAAAAGATTCAGCGGATAAAGAGGTAGCTAAAGATGGTATTTTTATACATATTAGTCATGGTAGCGATGACCCGCACAGGGTGCTCATGGCTTTGAGCTTGGCGGAAAAAATGTCAGAAGATAAAGACATAATTCTTTACTTCGACATAAAAGGAATAGAAGTGCTCCTCAAGGATGGTCCCGATTTATCCTTTGCACAGTTTACAAGTTCTAAGGAACAAGTTCAAAAATTACTTGATAAAGGAATTACTATTATGGCCTGCCCGGGCTGCTTAAAAGCTGCAGGAAAAACTCCCGATGATCTTAGGGAAGGAATAATAATAGCGGATAAGGAGAAGTTCTTCAACTTTACTTCGGGTAGAATCCTAAGTATAGATTATTAAACCGAGACCGCTATCTGGCTTGCTTGAAGTGGACCGAAATTAAAGGGATGGTAATAAAACAACTTTTACCACGGAATGAATCCATGGCTTTGCTTCTATTCTAACAGAAATTGGATTGTTAGTATATTCAAATAAAACAAGACCTGTTTTGGAAATGTTTTTCTCATAAATAAAAAGTCTCATCACTTTCCTTGCCCTAAAAGCTAATGAAACCCCTATCTATTGGTGGCACTTTCTTTGCAAAAGAGAAGAAATGTAAGTTAAAAAAATAACTTCACGATTGTTAACTGTTGTCAACCAGGCAGAGATATCAGCACATTTAATTTTAATTTTGCTGATATATTTTAATTATACTCTTAACCGTGTTCTTTCTTTTACAGCCAAAGCAATAATTATTAACTCATCTTTGGGATCGCCATGAAAAATTTATACTCTCTTTTAACCTTTATCCTTTTTTGTTTAATCATAGTCTCTAGTTCCTTATACGCTTCAGTTCCTCCCGGAGTATCTTTAATTAAGAACTCTAACGGGTATACAATCAATTTTGTTCTACCCTCATATAAATTTAATATTGAAACGGTAGGCAATGAAAAATATTATACAATAGAGTTGCCGGAGTATGGGGTTGTTAGTGAGGTTGGACTTCCTGCATTACCACAGCTATCATTCAATATGTTCATATCCTACCAGGAAGCAAATCCTTCTGTAAATGTTGTTAGTGTAAACTCTGAAGTAAAAGAATTAAAACAGCAAATTTATCCCTTCCAGCAGCCTTGGGAAAAGAATAATCCTCTTTCTGAAAGACCGTTTACGATTGATCGTAGTTATTACAATTCTTCAGGTAAAGTTTATCCCACGATTGAAATTTCAGAACCATTTATAATTAATGGGGTAAAGGGAGTAATCGTAACTATTCATCCATTCAATTATAACCCTGTTGAAAATAAACTTACGATTATCAATTCTGGTGAGTTTAAATTAAATCTGAATAGCTATGTAACTCCCGTTTCAGGTAAGTCCAGGTCTTTTAATAATTTCTTTAAAAATATTTTTGTTAATTATGAATATTCAACGGAAATGAGCGGCGGTAATTATTTAATAATATCTGCTCCTGCTTATGAAGCGGATTTGGCACCGTTTGTTGATTTTAAAACCAGCTCGGGTTTTACTATTGATGTGTTTAATACAAACACAACCGGAACCACCAACACTGCAATTAAAACTTTCATTCAACAGAGATACGATGATCCGCAGACGAGACCCGATTATATTTTGCTTGTTGGTGATGTTGCAAATGTTCCCGCCTGGACAGGATCGGGCTCAGGCAATCCAACAACTGATTTGAATTATGTTCAGCTTGAAGGCGGAGATTATTTTGCCGATGCTTTTATTGGAAGATTTTCAGTAGCAAATATAACTCAACTTGGAAATGCAATAAACAAATCCATTTTTATGGAATCTTACGTGGGGTCATTGGATAAGAAAAATGTATTTATGGCTTCAAACGATAACTATACTATTTCCGAGGGAACACACAACTATGTAATTGATACTTATTTCGATCCTGCAGGTTACACGGATCTAAAACTATATTGTCACACTTATGGTGCCACTACACAACAACTTATAAATGCTTTAAATGATAACCAGATTTTTGCTATTTATTCAGGGCATGGTTCGGAGACATCATGGGCTGATGGACCACCCTTGAACCAATCGCAGGTAAATTCTCTTACAAATACCTGGTATCCATATGTTTATTCTTTTGCTTGTTTAACCGGTTCATTTGGTTATTCTGAATGTTTTGGAGAAACCTGGTTACGCACGGCTCACGGTGCTTCAACATTTTACGGCTCTTCTGTTAATTCTTATTGGGATGAGGATGATATACTTGAACGTAATGTTATTAAAGCAATGTTTGAAGATGAGCTTACACGTGTTACACCTATGTTTGTGCAGGGAATGATTTATCTCGTTGACCATTATGGTGGAATTACCGGCACCACATTGAGATATATGGAAATGTATAACCTGATGGGCGACCCCTCATTACCTGTTGTAGAGACAGAACCACCATGCCCGATTGAGGAAGCAACTAACCCCGACCCACCTGACGGAGCTATTGATATTGATATTTTCGGTAATACATTTACGTGGACTAACGGAGCCGGAGCCACTGCTGTTGAAGTTTGGTTTGGTGAGATGGGAAGCTTAACACAGGTTTACACAGGAAGTTTAATTTCTCAATACGTGCTTCCAACGCTGGATTATGGTACAACATACGGTTGGCAGATTAAAGGCTTAAATGATACCTGTACTACAAACGGACCTATTTGGGCATTCACCACTATGCAGGATCCAAATCTTGTTGGGGATACAATTATTGTTTACCCGATGAGTGCACAGTTTTGGACCGGGTATACAGACGGTGCGACCAAAACTGATGGTGAAGTAAATACTATATATCCTAATGTAGGATGGATGGTTTTCGATCTTAGTCCTTTCCCTTCAGGCGTAGGAGAAATTGATGCAATTCAATTTTATGGATATGTAAATGCGACCAATTGGCCATATTGGAGTGCAACACCAATGGGTACTGTTAATCCACTTACAGATACACCGGCAGCTATTTATGCCCAGATACTTTCCGGGTACGAGCAGGGCACAGCTTACATATATAGTGACGAGTCATCGGGATTCTCTATTGGCTGGCACGATTATCCATTAGAAGCCGGAGCAACGACAGATCTATTTAACTCACTGGCTCAGGGCTGGTTTGCAATGGGCTTTATAGATCGTGATTTCACAGCATCATATTATCTTAACTTTGATGGATGGTCGCAGAATAATCCGCCATATCTTAAAGTTCTATATAATTATCTCATACCGGTGGAGCTGTCTTCATTTACTGCTACAGTTAATGAATCAGATGTTACACTTAACTGGACTACATCAACAGAAACCAACAACCAGGAATTTGAGATTCTTCGCTCTGCTCAGAATGACAATAAAGGCTGGCAAAAAATAGGTTATGTTGCAGGTTTCGGAACTACCACTGAACCTAAAGCATATTCATTTGTAGATACAAAATTAGAAACCGGCAGTTATACTTACAGGTTAAAGCAAATTGATCTGGATGGAACTTATAAATATTCAGAAGAAGTAAATGTTGATGTTGAAGTTCCGATTGAATATGCACTCGAGCAAAACTATCCGAATCCATTCAATCCAAGTACTACTATAAAGTACTCAATTCCTGAAGATAGATTTGTAAAGCTTGCAGTTTATAATATGCTTGGCGAAAAAGTAGCAACATTGGTAAATGC
>JAPHUI010000463.1 GCA_026193755.1 Ignavibacteriaceae bacterium
AAAAGCATTCCCGGAGTAATAACAGCCTTTATACCGTGTTCAAGTCTAACTGCAATGCGTCTCATTCTATCACCAAATTGATCCAGCTTACCAGTAAGATCCCAGATCTGTCCTTTAAATTTATTGTAATCGGGATGTGAGATCATCTCCGTAAAGTAGTTTGATATCTGCCAGACATTTGGGGCGATAGACATATTATTATCATTTAAAACTACTATAAGGTTCGATTTTAATACACCAGAATTGTTCATTGCCTCGTAAGCCATACCTCCGGTCATAGCTCCGTCACCAATAACAGCTACTACCTTTCGGTCTTCTTTTCTGATATCTCTTGCAACAGCCATTCCTAGTGCTGCAGATAATGACGTTGATGCATGTCCTGCACCGAAGGTATCGTATTCACTTTCAGAGCGTTTTAGAAATCCGCTTATCCCACCTAGCTGTCTGATTCTGTTCAGAGCTTCTTTTCTTCCAGTAAGAATTTTATGCGGATATGCCTGATGGCCAGTATCCCAAACAACCAGATCGTGTGGTGTATTAAATACCTTATGAATTGCCACGGTTAATTCTACCGTACCGAGTCCTCCTCCAAAGTGACCTCCGATTTCTGAAATAGTATCAACCATATACTCCCTGATATCCGAGCAAAGCTGTTTTAATTGTGGAAGCGATAGTTGACGAATATCTGATGGATAATTTACTTTGGACAGGACAGGATATTTTTCTTCGCTTATCATTTAATTTTTACAAACCTCCATACTACGTTTGAATTATTCTTCATCATCTAAAAATTTTCCTAATTCACCTTTAAGTTCGGTAATTTTCAATTCAGCTTCTCTTAAATTCTTTAGGCAGGATTTAGAAAGTTTTACTCCCTCTTCGAAGATTGTTATAGCTTCTTCAAGCTCTAAATTATCTTCTTCGAGCTTTTTGCTGATTTCCTCGAGACGGGATAAATCCTGCTCAAAATTGCTTTTAGTTTTCTTCTTTGCCATAAAAATTAAGTCAGCGGGTAATTACTTCCCCGTCGTAAAACTTCAAACTTGCTTTTTTCTCTTTATTAAATTTAGCAGCCCTTGTAACAAATTTAGAATTCTGCTTCACCAAAACAAAACCCCTCTTCAAAGACCTCTGAATATCGTATGTTTCCATTGATTTTGCAAGAAGAGAAATCTTCTTATCATAAACTAAAGAAAATCTTTCTATACTTTGTAAGATTCTATTAATTGTAATATCTATTTGCTGAGATTTTTTGTTTACTATTTCTAAAGGAATCCGGAATCCATACGATTTTAGCAAAGAAAGAATGTCTCCATTTTTTTCTTCGATTTGTTCATCAATAATTCTTGACGATTTTAATAAAAATTCTTTAATATAATTTTCTATCTCCATTGCATCCGGAGTTGCAAGCTCCATTGCAACGGAAGGAGTTGGAGCGCGAAGGTCGGCTACATAATCAGCAATAGTAAAATCAACCTCGTGTCCAACACCTGAAATGACCGGCACTCGTGATTTGAATATTGCTCTCGCTACAACCTCTTCGTTAAATGCCCACAGATCTTCTATAGAGCCTCCGCCACGCCCGACAATGATAACATCAATATCACCAGATTTGTTCAATAACTTTATACTATTAACAATGCTTTCTGCGGCACCACTTCCTTGCACTCTCGCTGGAGCGATTACTAATTCAACAAGAGGATATCTTCTTTTAGCAACACTAACCAAGTCTCTGAAAGCAGCTCCATCAATTGCTGTAACAATTCCAATCTTTGAAGGAAAAACAGGAACGGGTTTCTTAAACTTTTCATCGAATAATCCTTCGGCTTCCAGCTTCTTCTTAAGTTTTTCAAATGCTTCCTGAAGTTCTCCAAGTCCTGCCGGTTTCATCGAGCGTATATCGAGTTGATAACTCCCTCTTGGCGGATAAACCGTAAGCTTTCCGTTTACAATAATTTTCATTCCGTCCTGAGGAGTGAAAAATACATACTGGTTGAATCCTTTCCACATTGTGCAGTTTATTACTGCACTGGAATCTTTCAGACTAAAATACCAGTGTCCGGAAATGTGGGATTTAAAGTTTGAAATTTCACCAACCACAGTAACCTGCTGAAATGATTCCTCAAGAGTTCTGCGGATTTCTTTTGTTAATTCAGATACCGTTAATATTTGAGTAGAGTTTTCCAATTAAGCTATGGTCGCGAATCTATTTTAGTAGTAATTTTTCCTTTGTCCAACTGGCTGTAATCTAGCTCTGAACCGAGTACGCTATGTGGAATTAAAAATATAATAAACATTAGTATAGATGCAAATACAATCCATCTTTTAGGATTTTTGAATTTATATATGGCGATCAAAGCCAGCAGCCAACCTATAAATCCAATTAGAATTTTATTATCAGTTAAGTCATGACCAAATGGAATACCCGTCCAGAATTCACCAAAAGCATAGTACTGAGCGATAGGTCCCAATATAAATCCACCAATAATTACGAAGATAAATGTGAGAATTGTAAGAGTTTTAAATTTCTTTCCTTCATTAAAATATTCTAAACCTGTCCTGGTTGAGAGCAGCATTGCACCAAAGATAAAAATTATATGTGGAATCAAAAAAAGTATTGGAACATCCCCTTTAAATCGGATAACAACTCCACCTTCTTCTGGCAGGGTAATAACGGTATTATCTTTTTGCAAAATAATCTTATAAACTAACTT
>JAPHUI010000223.1 GCA_026193755.1 Ignavibacteriaceae bacterium
GTTAACCTTGATGACAAAATCAAACTAATTATACAGGTAACCATTAAGGGAAGGATAATGCTGTAGTCATTCGTTAATTCAAAAACTATTATTATCGCAGTGATTGGTGCACGGGTGGTTCCGGCAACTAATCCGCCCATTGCAACCAAAGCATAAGCACCGGGTGAAGCGGTAACATTTGGAAAAAGTGAATGAACTGCATAACCAAAAAAGTAACCAAGCATTGCACCCATAAAAAGTGAAGGTGCAAAAATTCCTCCTGAACCTCCCGAGCCTAAAGTGACAGATGTCGCCAGTATTTTTGCAAATATAAGTACAACTGCAATATACCATACCATCTTTCCATAAAGAGCCATATTAATTGTATCGTAACCTACTCCCATTACTTGCGGAAATCCTAAAGCAACTATTCCAACAATCACCCCACCGATAGCAGGATTTACATATTCAGGGAGTTTCATTTTATTATCGAATAAATCTTCACACCAATAAAGAAGCTTGATAAAAAAATAGGAAACAACTCCAGCAAGTGCACCGAGTACAAAATAGAAACCGATTTCCTGTGGTGAAACCAGTTGATACTTAGGTACCACGAAAGCAGCAAACTTACCTTCGAATGTATGTGAAACTACAGTTGCCATTACTGATGCAATTACTATCGGAGAAAATTGTGCAATCGCAAAATCCATCAAAATAATTTCTACTGCGAATAGCGCTCCTGCAATTGGAGCATTGAAAGCGGCAGCTATACCTGCGGCGGCACCACATCCTACAAGTGTTTTTAATCTTTTAGATGGAACTCTTAGAAACTGCCCGATCATTGAGCCGATACTTGAACCAATTTGAATAATCGGTCCTTCACGTCCAACCGAACCGCCTGTGCCGATTGAAATTGAGGAAGCAATAGCTTTAATAAATGCAACTCTTGGTCTGATGTTACCACCCTTCAACAAAATTGCCTGCATTACCTCAGGAACTCCGTGCCCTTTTGCTTCCGGAGCTAAATAATAAATAATCGGTCCAACAATTAAACCGCCTACTGCAGGTATGATGAGTATCCAGTACCAGGAAGTGTTTAATACATTTTCGAGAAAAGTTCCTGCACCCTGAAACGAGAGAAGTGATATTTCTTTAATTAGAAATCTAATTCCAATTGCTGAAAAACCGGCGAGCATGCCGATGATAATTGCAACAATTATCATAAAAGTATGCTCGGTTAGCTTCAGCCGCTCAAAGTAAGCGGCTGTTCGAAGAGAAACTTTTGTTGAAAAATTTGTTGAAAAATTCTTATTCACTCTTTATAAGTTATTTAATCCTTATGACATATTAAACATATTTCTAATCAAAATGCCAAAGAATTATTCTGTATAGTGTTCAATTACCTTTGCGATATGTGCAGTGCAAACCGTACAATATGGTTTACTTCCTTTAGAAAACATTATACAATCCAGCATTGGTCTGAACATTCCCGTAGCAACATAACCAGCACCTTCGAATGCACCTACTTTTCCATAATACTTATTTTTCTTAAGATAACTATCGACTAATTGTGAGTGTTCTTTATCTTTTTTTGCATATTCGTTTTCTGCTGTTTGTATCAATTCAATATCAGATTTATTTTTTTTCAACTCAGCTATTTTATTGTTCATAGTTCGTCGTTCTGCCTGCCATTTATAATCCATTGAGTCGAATGCAGCTTTATTCCATTGAGTTGGAATCTCAATCCCCGGGGCAAGATATTTTTTCCATTTAAGATTAGCAGGATCTAATAATGCAGTAATATTGGGTTCAAGAGGTTCAAGCTTCACAGGATAAAAATCGTTGTATTGCACATCGGAAGTATAATACTCATCGGCGAGACCTGAAAATGAATGTCCGAACTCATGAAGGAATAGATAATCTTTGAACTGGTTATCAGTTGTGAATGTACAGAAAAGATTATAGATGCCTCCTCCACCGTAACGGGAGTGATTAATCATTATATAAATTGCATCGTACGGAACATTTGCAGCAAGATCTCTTACTGCTTTATTATCTTCAGTAAGGACATATCGTTCAGAACCCATTGAGTTGAATGTGCAGCTTAAAACTGTGTTTTTGAAAATTCCAGCACGAGGTTCATCAATACCGCTGTCTTCCGAAGGTTTATAAACACCGTGAATGTTAAATTTATCTGCATAAGATTTATAAGGTTCCTGGCTGAAAAAAACATCGGAAAAATGTTTTAAATCCTTTTCAAATTTACTTTTCTCATCAACAGTATATCCTTCTCCTAATATTACAATATCAACTCTGTCGTGTGGATCACCGTTTGATTCCGCATCATATACTTTAACCTGTTTGTTCTTAACTTCATCCCTTATGATCATCACATCGGCAGGATCAATTTCTTTTCTAAAAAATTCAAAGAGATTTTGCTTTTCATCCCTTCTTTCTATTGAAAAAATAATTTTGTTTTTGGGATAAGGAATTAATACTGATTCTTGAAAAGTTCTCTTAATACCCCCAAGACCTTCAGTGCTGGTTTTGTATTCACCGAAATAGCTGTCGAAGCCTTTTGAAAAGATAAGCTGGTTTGTTGCAGCATCATAAATTTTTGCGCAGTACCTTCCAAGATTAAGATCATCAATAAGATATTTTCTGCTACCTGCCCAGATTCCGTACTTATAAACCTGATCCAATGTTATTAATTCTTCAGTTGAATTGCCAATGTGAAAATAATCAATGCGCATTGTTTCATCGTTGAAGAATTTATCGAAATCAGCAAAAACTGGATTTATCTCCTGCGCAAAAGCAGACATTGCAAGGAGAAAATAGAGAACAGGGATTACAATTAACTTTTTCATTTTTATACTTTCGATATTTGTTAATTCAAATTTATACATACTAAAATATTGAAAATTGAATAGATATAGGCAGTCTGCTTTTTATTCTTCAAAATTCTGACTTCTTAATGATGAATTCTGACTCCTGTCTCCTGAATTCTGATTTCTAAAGAAGTATTTCTCGCTCAAAAGCCTTAAATTTGAACATTATTTTATAATATTTCTTCAAACAAACAATCAAAGGAGATTTTATTCATGGCTCGCAAGAATGTACTAATTATGGGTGCGGCTGGTCGCGACTTTCATAACTTTAACGTTTTTTTTAGAAACAACAGATCATATA
>JAPHUI010000337.1 GCA_026193755.1 Ignavibacteriaceae bacterium
ATAAGTCTTTATAAACTGCCTCTTCATCAATTAAAAGAAAAACCATTTTACCCTGTTCTGCCAAAAACATTTGAAACAGAGGAGGATATATTTACAATTATTAAGCAGAAGGATATTCTGCTGCACCATCCCTATCATTCTTTCACACCTGTAATCGAATTCATTAAGCAGGCTGCCAGAGATCCTGAAGTTCTGGCAATCAAGCAAACACTTTACAGGGTTGGACCCGATTCACCGATTATAAGAGCACTAATTGAAGCCGTTGAACGCGGTAAGCAGGTTGCAGTATTAGTTGAACTTAAGGCGAGGTTCGATGAAGAAAATAATATTTTTTGGGCACGAGAACTTGAAAAAGCTGGTGCACACGTTGTCTATGGTTTGGTCGGATTAAAGACACACGCAAAGATGACACTTGTTGTCCGCAAAGAGTTCGATGGAGTTAAAAGATATGTTCATCTTGCTACCGGTAATTATAATACGACCACAGCAAAACTGTATACTGACTTAGGACTGTTTACTTGCGATGATGATATCTGCGCAGATGTTTCTGATGTCTTTAACTATTTAACGGGATATTCAAAACAAAAAGAATATAGAAAGCTGATTGTCTCGCCGGTTAATATGCGTGAAAAAATACTCAATAAAGTCTTCAGGGAAATTGAAAATGTTAATGCCGGTAAAGAAGGAAAAATAATCTGGAAGATGAATTCACTTGTCGATCCTCAAACTATAAGCGCTCTCTATGAAGCATCTAATGCGGGAGTTAAAATTGATCTTATTATACGTGGAATCTGCTGCCTCGTTCCCGAGGTTGAGGGCTTGAGTAAAAATATTAAAGTAAGAAGCATAGTTGGAAGATTTCTCGAGCACAGCCGGGTATTTTACTTTTACAACGGCGGTAACGAAGAAATGTATATGGGGAGCGCAGATATGATGCAAAGAAATCTTGACGGAAGAGTTGAAACTTTATTCCCTATCGAGGACGAAAAAATCAGGACCGAAGTTATGAAGAGTCTGATTAAAGCGGCCCTTAAAGACAACCAGAAAGCTCGCGTACTCCTATCCGATATGAATTACAAGATGATTGTTCCTCTTGATGGTGCAAAACCCGTTAACAGCCAGGAATGGCTGATAAAACAAGTCGAAAAACATTCCGGACAAATGGTTAAAACCTAAAAGAGACTGGCAAAGGAACTTCCTGTCAGCTTTTTTTTGTTTATCTTTTAACACCTTTTTTAAATTCAAAACAGAAAACTATCGATATTATGAGCGCTATTACAAAAAGCACAATATTAAATGCAATAAAAAAAATTGATGATAAAAACTTCAATAAGAATTCATTAACTCTTAATTCAATAAAAAAACTCGAACAGGAAGGTGAATCACTCACTATCGACATTTCAATTCCTCAATTGAATAAGGAAACTGATTTTAATCACGAGAAAATAGTTGACGCAATAAAGAATGATTTCCCGTCACTTAAAGAAATTCATCTGAATATACAAACGAGAGTTTCAAATGTAACAACGCACAAAGATCCAAAGAAGGAAGCAGTTCTTCCGGGAGTTAAAAACACAATTGCCGTTGCCAGTGGTAAAGGCGGCGTTGGTAAAAGTACAGTTGCTGTAAATCTCGCTGTAGCTCTTGCCAAAGACGGTGCAAGTGTTGGACTGATCGATGCAGATATTTATGGTCCAAGCATCCCACTTATGTTGGGTGTAAAAGAAAAACCAGAACTTATTGAGGATAACGGAAAAGCAAGACTAATTCCATTGGAAGCTTATGGTTTAAAAATGATTTCCATTGGTTTATTGGTTGATGATAATATGCCAATAATCTGGAGGGGTCCGATGGCAAGCGGAGCTATTAAGCAGTTTATGACAGACGTTGCGTGGGGAGAGTTAGATTATCTTGTTTTTGATATGCCTCCCGGAACAGGTGACATTCAACTAACGTTGGTTCAGACTATCCCGCTTACGGGAGCTGTTATTGTTACCACACCGCAGGAAGTTTCTTTAATCGATGCAAGAAAAGCATTAAAAATGTTTGAACGAGTTAATGTTCCTGTCCTCGGTCTGATAGAAAATATGAGCTACTTTATTGCACCTGATACTAAAACAAAATACGATATCTTCGGTTCAGGCGGCGGTGAAAGAGTTTCAAAAGAATTAGGTGTTCCTTTCCTTGGCGGCATTCCGATAAATACACGCATTAGAGAAGGAGGAGACAAAGGAATTCCGATCGTGTTTGATATTCCGGATTCAGATGAATCAGGAATTATAATGGATATTTCCAGAAACCTGAGCGAACAGGTGAACATCAGGAATTCAAAATCATCAGGCAAAGTAGAGATACTTCTTGGGGATGACGATTGAGCTGAACGTCATCACGAGCGGAGCCCTGCCTGCCGGCAGGCAGTGAAGTGATCTCATTATTAATTGTTTTTTTATTAGGATTGCTTCATCCCGATAAACCTGTCTGCCGATAGGCAAGATCGGGACTCGCAATGACAACACTAAATTGTTTTCAAAAAAAATCCTTAGTTTTACAGAACAAAATTCGCAAGGGTGATGAAAGAGGAAATATTAAAAGCGCTTGAAACAATCAGACCTTTCCTTCAGGCTGATAACGGCGATGTTGAGCTTGTGGAAGTAACAGAAGAAGGGATAGTTAAAGTAAAGCTTACCGGTGATTGCGAAGACTGTCCTATGTCAACATTAACGCTTCGTGCAGGCATAGAGAGATCTCTGATGAGACAGGTACCGG
>JAPHUI010000291.1 GCA_026193755.1 Ignavibacteriaceae bacterium
CTCTCTTAATTTATCAATTCCTATCGCACCCGGATCTTTGCCGCCATGCCCTGCATCAATTACAATTACATCAAAGTCCCACTTATCAATATTTTTCTGTGTTTGCTGGCTCTTTGAGAATATTTTATTGTGAATGGTAATAATTATATCGTTACTACCCGGTACATTCATAACTTCACTGGTAGAGTAATCGCTTCCAACTTTAAATTTGAACTCAACATCAGCACCAACGTTTCTCGTTTCAATTTTTTTAATCAGATTGCTGATATTATCCCGGTCAGTTTTTTTAATATCTGCATTCACCTTCCGGAATATTATCATGAGTTCACCATTTTCGAAAGAACTGAAATACGATGGAATCTGAGTCTTAGAATGTAAACGAATCATTGTTCCGTTTACTTTTTCAGTTATTGTAAGTCCGGTTATACCATAGCCTGTAGTTGGCGGAAGGTCAGGATTATCAAACATCCATTCTTTTCCCTCTGATGGAGTATTTATTTGGTTACCCAACACAAGTTTATCTGGCTTTTCGAACTTCAATTTGCGTTCTATAATTACTTCAAGTGGTCCAAGTGAATAAATTAATGGAATAAAAGTTTTACCATTTTTTGCATAACTCGATTTGGGAAGCTGATAGGCTTTCGGAATTCCGGTTGATCTTGAAGTAAGAATGAGAAAAGGATTTTGAGGGGTTGATTTCAATAAAAAATAATTTGATTTAAGTTCTATTTTTCCTGTTTTCTCGCTTTCATAATAGTTGATTGATAATGCCCCCGCAAGGTCAGATATCGAAATGTAAATAACTCCTTCACGCATCCAGACAGGTATACTTTTTGTACCTCGATCTGTTACTATTGTGAGGGTTTCTAATTGCTGTGCAAAGGAATGAACAGTAAAAATTATAAAAAGAGATGTAAAGAATAACTTTTTCATTGAGATGATAAATTTATCCAATGAAGGGAAGCATAAATCCGCTTTTCTTTTTGTATTCAGAAAATCTTTCTGGAAAGTGCTTAGCCAGAAGTTTGTCTTCCATTGAAGCTCTCATTAAATAAATCGGGATTTCTATCAACGCAAACCCACCAACAATAAAACCTAAAGTTGCAGCTGCTGCACCAATATCAAGAATTATCTGGCAAAGGTACTGCGGATGTCTTATTATTTTGAAAGGTCCTTTTGTAACCAGTTCATGTTTCTTTTTTATCATTATTTCCTGTGAATAATTATCACCGAGCGTTTTGAATGACCAAACCTGTATCCAGGAAAATACCAGGTAAACAGCAAGACCTATGTAACGGATTGTGTTGTATTCTTCAAGGTATTCCAATGTGCCAATCTGGAATACTGCAAGTATAAGTGCAACCAATGAAAGCATTGAAAGAACAGGCGGAAATTTTTGAAGAAAAGTATTCGGCTTCTCCTTTACTTCGCTAAGTGTTGATTTTAAACCACGTTTTGCGCCGGTAACATTAGCACCAAAAGTTCCAACAATATTAAGCAGTATAATAATGTTAACAGGATCCATTTTAGCTTACCTCATCCGTAATTATAATTATATCTGACTTCTACTACATACTTCTAACTAATCAACTATTATTCCATTCTTCTTCATTATCTCCTTCCATTCTTCCATCGGAACCTGTTCTGATTCATCTATTAGCATAATGGGAATATCGTCTTCAATACGGTAACGGCGACGGGTGTTTTTATCGGTGGAAACAAGTGTATTGCCGTCCAAGACCAAATCGGCTTTTGTTTCAGGACAGCACAGTATGTCTAAAAGTTCTTTACTGATCATTTCAAAATCCTTTTGTTTTCCAAAAATATAAAACTTGCCAATAATTACTAAGCGAGTGGATTTTAAAAATACTGATGGAAATAAAAGACTAATTTCAAGAATTAATTTGCATCATTCATAAAGTATCGTTAAAATGTAACCCCTCACCCTAACGTCCCCCGCAAAACTCTGTCTTTTACTTGTAAAAGAGAGAGGGGGGACGGTTTTTAAAGCTGAAAGTAAATAAATAATTTGTCAGAAGAGTTCCTTTATTCTTTCAGGCGGTCTGGCAAGAATAGCTTTTTTCCCCTTCTCGATAATTGGACGCTGAACTAAATCTGGATATTTAATCATTAGATCCAGAATCTGGTCTTCAGAAAAATTTTTATCTTTAATCTTAAGAGCTTTATAAATCTTTTCATTCTTCCTCAAGATTTCAGAAGGTTTCATTTTCATCTTCACTATTAAGGATTTAAGTTTTGTTTTGGAGAATGGTTCGATGTAATAATTCACCTTTTCGAAATCGACACCACTTTCTACTAACGCTTTAGCAACTTTCCTACAAGTCGTACAGGTTGGTTTTTCATACACCGTTATTTTGTCCATAAAGTCTCCTGGGTTAATTGAATAGACTAAACCTTTCCTTTCGAATTAAACAATAATTTTCTTTCTGATATTTCATCAACAAGTCTAAAATAAGCCTTAGCTGCTTTGTCATTCGGATGATAAATAAGCAATGATTTCTTTTTAGCTGCTGCTTCTTTAACCGTAGCACTTTTAGGTATGGAAGTGTTTAAAGTGTATTTGGGATAATTTCTGAATAACTCTTTTTTAAATGTAAACGAGAGATTATTATTGTATTCATACATAGTGAGTAATATTCCCTCAATCTTTAATTCCGGATTATATTGTTCCCGAATTGTATTCAGATGAGCAATCATTCTTCTAACAGATGCAATAGATAGTTTACCGGGCACAACCGGTATCAAAACACTGTCTGCGGCAATAAGTCCAGCATTTATAGTGCCGGTAATATGAGGTGGACAATCGAGTATTATAGATTCATATTTAGATTTTTCGGGTTCTAAAATATTTTTAAGTATCAGTTCGTTAGTTATCGTCTCCCCCAGCTTTTGAGTATCGAGATATGGCAAACGCCCAATTTGTATGAAATAGAGTTTTTCAATAACGGTTTTCAGAATAAACCTTCGTAAAGAAATTTCGGATTTCGGATCATCGAAAAGTTTGTTGGCAACTTCATCTTTGCTAAACCCTAAACTTACTGCGCAGGAACCTGCGGTGTCCAGATCAATTAACAAGGTTTTTTTGCCGGATAAAGCGAAGGCAATAGCTAAATTAATGGCTGTGGTTGTTTTGCCAGCTTTTCCCTTGGGAGTTGTGATTGCTATTATTTTCCCCATACCATCCTATTTTTATAAAAACTCTCTGTGTCTTCTAATAATTATATTAACTGCATATCAGCAATATGCTTTTCTGCAGGTTATTGTGCAAGTTGCTTTTTTGCTAATTTTAACCAGTAAGTTAAAGTAAAATATTCAAATGCTCATATCATTTTCTTTCTTATAAAAATCAATTTTCATATATTTCTATTCAGTTTAAATCTAGATCATTGCTAATTATGAAGATTTACAATCACCTTTTAAATACTGTAAAAGCAAAGGGAGCTGCTTATTTAATTCTTTTGGATCCTGATAAGTTATCGGATTCAAAAATTATTCCATTTGTTAAGCATTGCGAAAAATCCGGTGTCGACGGTTTCTTAATTGGAGGAAGCCTGCTGATTAGCGGAGACCTGAACTCCTTCATTGAAACAATAAAGGTTGAAACTTCTCTTCCGTTAATAATTTTTCCTGGCAGCGTAAACCAGATTTCACCCTTGGCAGATGCTATTTTATTTCTTTCAGTAATAAGCGGAAGAAATGCAGAACATTTAATCGGTAAACATGTTACAGCATCATCATTGATTAAGCGAGCGAATGTCGAACCAATTTCCACAGGTTATATTCTGGTAGAATCAGGAGTAACTACTACTGCCGTATACATGAGCGGGAGTCTTCCCATACCTAAAAACAAACCGGAGATAGCAGCTGCAACTGCACTTGCAGGTGAATATCTTGGAATGAAATTAATTTATCTTGAAGCTGGTTCAGGTGCGCAGGAGGCGGTACCTGACGAAATGGTCAAAGCCGTTTCCGAAGAATGCACTGTCCCGATTATTGTTGGCGGGGGAATACGCAACCCGCAAACTGCCAGAAGAAAAGTTGAAAATGGTGCCAGCATAATTGTAACAGGTAATTTTTTTGAAGATGAAAATAACTGGGATCTTATAAAAGATTTTTCAAGCGCTATTCATTACAAATTACCTGTTGAAGTTTAGATTCTCCTTGTTGATTTCACTCTTTAATGATTAAAAGAATATATGGATGCTAAAAAGTTTATAATAGATTCTTTAAACGAAAGCTCTGAAACAAAGCTTAAAATAAGAGATCAGCTTATGGAGGATATACTTAAAGCAGTTGATCTTCTGGCTGGTAGTTTCAAAGAAGGAAATAAACTTTTACTCTGCGGAAATGGCGGCAGTGCGGCAGACTGCCAGCATATCGCAACTGAGCTGATGATCAGATTAAGTCACCACATACAAAGACCGGCGCTTCCTGCCATTGCACTTACAACAGACACTTCCAATCTGACTGCAGGCGGGAATGATATTGGTTTTGAAAATGTTTTTGCCCGGAACGTTGAGGGATTGGGAAATAAAAGCGACATTCTTCTTGCAATTTCTACAAGCGGGAACTCGCCAAATATTATTAAAGCAACCCACGCTGCCCATAATAAAGGAATGAAAGTAATTGGATTTTTAGGTGGTAGCGGTGGTAAGCTTAATGAATTTGTTGATCTTCCAATTGTAATACCTTCCTCAAATGTTCAGAGAATTCAGGAAGGCCACATCACAATTGCACACATAATTTGTGAACTGGTTGAAGATAAACTGTATGGTACAGTTTAAATCACAAACAAGCACCAAACCCTAATACAAAAATTCCAAAAAGTACTTATATGAGATTGGAATTTGATTATTTTGTTTCCATCCAAAAAACTTTGTCACCCAATTTTACATCATGCCTGTCGCAAAATCCTGCATTCACTTCTAGAACGTACAGCGCTGGTTTAGACGATGGATAACTCTGCTCTGATAGTGGTGTAGTGTTTTTATGAATAGTCACAATTTCTTTATTGCTGTTGATGAACAGCATATCAAGTGAAAAAAGAGTATTGAACATCCAAAACGACTGATACTTTTCTTCTGGAAAAATAAAAAGCATCCCCTGCATTTCTTCCATATTTTCTCTGTTCATTAGCCCTAGCTGTCTTTCGTAATCATTATCTGCAATTTCAATATTAATTTTGATTATTGGATTACCTGTTGTGTCAGCGAACGTCAGTTCACCTTCTTTTTTGAAATGATAATATTTCACCGAACTGTTTTCTTCTTTTATCAAACTTTTATTAATAAAAATGAACGCAATAACCAGAACTATTATTGCTGCAACTATTTGCCAGACTGCAAGTGAAACTTTACCCAACTTTACAATCGGGCGGTTAAATATGTTTTTTTCTTTTTCCCCCGAATCAGTTTTCTTTTGTGTTCTTTTCTTTTGAGCCATTCTATAAATTCCGATATTTGCAGGAGCTAATATAGTTAATAGCTCTATAAATTTAAGACAGAGACTTACAACCATGAGCAAAGAAAAATCCGTAATCCTTAACAAGGCAGAAATAAAACTTAGCGATTCACAAAATAAAATGATTGCCAGTGGATGGGGACAGGATGTGCTTGATAATACCATCACTGAAAAAATCTCCTATCTTTCGGAAGGACTAAAAGTAAAAGGCTATATTTCTTATCCTACAGACAAATCAAAAAAATATCCTTGTGTTATCTGGAACCGCGGAGGAATTGGCAACAAAGGTGCGATTGATTCATTTACTGCAAGAGGATTATTTGGGCAGATTGCAAGCTGGGGTTATTTTGTTTTTGCAACTCAATACCGCGGTAATGATGGCGGAGAAGGTAAAGATGAATTTGGCGGTGATGATGTAAACGATGTTTTAAATTTAATCCCACTTGCTGATGAAATTGAAAATGCAGATAAAACCAAATGGGGAATTGAAGGCTGGAGTCGCGGTGGGATGATGACTTACTTAGCTTTGACAAAAACTGAATTCTCTACATATCCGGCAGGGGGGTTTAAATGTGCAATTGTAAGTGGAGGAATTGCAAACCTTCGCTGCAGTTCGGATGAGAGTCCTTTTATGCGAAGATTATACGAAGTAACGATGGGAAAACATACAGGAGAAGAATTCTATAAAAAATGTGAGAGCCGTTCGATTGTAAAATTTCCTGAAAAGCTTTCTAAAAGCACACCGATATTAATTATCCACGGCATTGAAGACGAACGAGTTTTACCTCACGACTCGCTCGATCTTTCATATCATCTATTACGGTTAAAAATTTCTTTTCGACTGGTCATGCTTGAAGGCGGAGATCACTTTTTGAAAAAGCACCGAAAAGAGGTAGATGAAATGAGAAGGAAGTGGTATGAGAAGTATTTGAAATAAAATAATTTTCCCCTCCTGCCTGAGAGCCTGCCCCGAACTTGATTCGGGAAGGGGATTAAGGGAGGAGGGAGATTCTCACCACCCCGTCACTAAAGTGACACCCCTCCTCACAAGTGAGGAGGGGATAATTTGAATTTTTATTTTAACAATATCATCTTCTTCGTACTAATGAAACTCTGTCCTGAGCCTGTCGAAGGATCGACTGCA
>JAPHUI010000348.1 GCA_026193755.1 Ignavibacteriaceae bacterium
GGATTGTTACAGGTACTTATGATCCAACCAACCCAAACATAATTTATATCGGGCCGGCTAATGGCGGCGTATGGAAATCGATAGATGGAGGTGTTAACTGGACTCCGTTAACTGATTATCAACAGTCAATGGCTATGGGTGCGATTGCGGTTGATCCTACGAATCCGAATATTGTCTATGCAGGTACTGGTGAAGCTACATACAGCGGTTCCTCATGGTACGGAAGGGGATTATTAAAATCTACCGATGCTGGTGCGACCTGGACTCAAATTACAAACGGTCTTCCTAATTCAACTTATTTTTCAAGAATAAAAATTCGTCCCAATCATTCAAATGAAATTTTAGCTGCTCTGGGAAATGCAGGACTTTATAAAAGCACTAACGCAGGATTAAACTGGAGCTTATTAGTCGGTGGTAGATGTGATGATGTGGTTTTCACTTTTACAGGTGACACTGCTTTTACCGTTGGCTCAGGGACCGGATTCAGAAGATCTACAGACGGTGGACAGACATTTATAGCCTTCGGAACCGGTTTGGTACTTGCAACGAGAACTCATTTTGATCTCTGTCTTTCGAATCCGGCTTTTATGTACGCCGCAGTGCATGGTGGCGGAACGGTTAATCTATTTAAGTCAACGAATTATGGTGCTAACTGGACTCAGCTATCAACTTCATCAGAATTTCAAAATCAGGGAGGACAAGCCTGGTACGATTTGTACTGCAGAGTCAACCCGGCTAATCCAAACTCAGTTTACGTAGGAACTATTGATGTATGGCGGACAACTGACGGTACTAACTTCACTGACATTACTAATGGCTATTCTGGCGGATATGTTCACGTTGATCAGCACTTTCTTTTTTTCCATCCTTCGCAAGAGAACACTTTTTTTGTTTGCAATGATGGTGGAATTTGGAAGACGACAAATAACGGTAATACATTTACCAATCTTAACCAGAATCTTACATTAACACAATTTTATCGTATAGCAGCAAGTCCATTCACTCCAAGCCGGATTTTAGGCGGCACACAGGATAACGGAACTCAACAGACTTATTCAGCTTTAAACTGGTCTGCTGCTTTTGGTGGTGACGGTGGTGAAGTTTGTTTCAATCCTTTTGATGCTAATTATATTCTTGGGGAATCTCAGAATGGAGGTCTTGTCAGGACAGCCAATGGCGGCAGTTCCTGGAGCCAGGCTTTAAACGGAATTAATCAAAATGAAAATGTTACATGGGTTGCGCCTATAATTGCTCATCCTTCAATATCCGGAACATTTTATGTTGCCAGGCAAAGTGTTTATCGCTCAACAAATAATGGTGCATCCTGGACAGCTATTTCTTCCAGTGTTAACGGAAATAGTGCTGTTAGGGAAATGGCAATCAGTAAAACAAATCCCTCTATATTATATGCAACAACCGGATCATCAATTTTTCTTTCCACAGATGGCGGTTCAACATTTACAAATAAAACAACTGGTCTACCCGGCAGAACAATTACATCAGTTAATGTTCATCCAGATGATGAAAACATAGCAATACTAACTTTTTCAGGTTTTGGAACTAATAAGGTTTATAAAACCACAGATATGGGTGATTCCTGGTTCAGTATAAATGGAAACTTACCTGATTCACCTGTTAACGATGCTTTTATTTATAAAGATGCATCACAGCCAAATACATATTTTGTAGCGACTGATATCGGTGTATTTCTTACTCAGGATGATGGTACAAACTGGGTTGAGCTTCCGAATAATCTTCCAAACACTGTTATTCTGCACCTTGATTATTCACCCTCAAATAAAATGCTCAGAGCGGGTACACACGGAAGAGGGGTGTACGAAGCATATATAGACTTAACAATTCCAGTTGAACTCTCTTCCTTCACAGCTGAAACGGAAGTAAACAAAGTATTGTTAAAATGGAGCACAGCTACTGAAACAAATAACCTTGGATTTGAAGTTGAGAGAAAACTGAAAAATCAGGAATGGGTTAGAATAGCTTTTGTAGAAGGTAACGGTACTACTACGGAAATTAATAATTACAGTTATGTTGATGATTATTCACTTCTGCCTTATGAAGGGACTGTACTCTATCGACTTAAGCAAATTGATTTTGATGGAAGTTTTGAATATTCAAACCAGGTAGCCGCAAACCTTAGTTTTATTCCTTCGGAATATTATGTTTCGCAGAACTATCCGAATCCGTTTAATCCTTCAACAACTATCAAATTTTCTATCCCTGAAGAAAGTCAGGTAAAATTAAATATCTACAACTCAATTGGTGAGGTAGTTGAAACTCTTGTTAACGGTTTACATCAACCGGGTAGCTATGAAGTTAGCTGGAACGCCAAAAACTATCCTTCGGGAATTTATTTTTATTCTTTTGAAGTTAGCAGAAACGATGGAGTTCCTGTTCAGCGTGAAGTTAGAAAAATTGTCTATTTGAAATAAAGATTAAAGTTGAATTATTACAAAGGGATGTTTCTAAAAAGCATCCCTTTTTCTTTAAATCATAGACTTTTTACTCAACCTGAAAAATAATTTGGGTTGTTGGATGTCACAATGCTTACTTTAACCGTCTTTTATCTCTATTAAAACTTCTTAATTATCTTTAATTTTGAGGTGTATTTTAAGTTTTTTCTTCCTAATGATATCAACTCATAATAGAAGAATCTAAATCAGAAAATAAAAAAGGGAATTATTTAAGGTTAAGAAAATGTCAGCAGAAAAGTTAACACTTGAAGATCTGTTAAAATCCTCACCTGAAGAAGCAGACACAGAATCAATAAATGAAATTGCAATCATCGGTGCAGGAATTATGGGGCAGGGTATAGCACAAACTATATCTTCTGCCGGTATGGATGTTCTTGTAATTGAGAAGAATGAAAAGCATCTGAAAGAATCTAAAGCAATGATTTCAGAAACTATGGATCGTGAAATAAAAAGATGGGGAATAACAAAATCTGAAAAGAAAACAATCCTTAGCCGTATAAATTGGGAAATTAACTTTGATAATGTTTCTGATTGTGATTTGATTGTCGAAGCAGTTTATGAAGACCTTGATTTAAAAGTTCAAATATTTTCTCAGTTAGATAAAAAAGCAAAAAAAGAGTGCATATTTGTTTCGAATACTTCTACACTTAGCCTTACAAAAATTGCTGAGACAACCAGCAGACCTGATAAAATGATCGGGCTGCACTTTTTAAATCCAGTTCCCAAAATCCCTGTAGTTGAGGTTGTAAAATGTCTCCACACATCGAACGAAACTACTGCAAAGGTCAAATCTTTTATTTCTCAAATAGGTAAAACTCCTGTTGAAGTTTATGAGTATCCTGGATTTGTGACTACTCGCGCTATTGTGCCTTTATTGAATGAAGCCATGCATATTCTTCTTGAAGGAATTGCAACTGCAAAAGACATTGACACAGCAATGAAGCTTGGTTATAATTTCCAGATGGGTCCACTTGAAATGGCAGACAGTATGGGACTGGATGAAGTTCTTACCTGGATGGAAACACTCTGGAAAACCCTTGGGGAACCGAGGTACCGCGCCTGTCCTATTTTAAGGAAACTTGTTCGCGAAAGAAAGCTGGGGAAGAAAAGTGGCGAAGGTTTCTATAAGTACGATGAACATGGAAATATAATTAGCTAATCTTTTAATAATTATTAAATCAGAATAAAATGAAAGTACTCGTATTAAACTGCGGAAGCTCATCTATAAAATATCAATTTATAGATTCAGATAAAGAAACTGTACTGGCGAAAGGAATTGTTGAAAGAATCGGGATGACAGGGGCTGTTTTATCTCAATCAAGATTTGACGGCGATAGTATAAAAATTGCTGGAGAAATCCTGGATCATA
>JAPHUI010000263.1 GCA_026193755.1 Ignavibacteriaceae bacterium
TACTGGCGCGGTGATGAACATAATAAGCAAATGCAAAGAATCTACGGTATATCTTTTCCTAAAAAGAAAATGCTTGACGATTACATTCACTTTCTTGAAGAAGCGAAGAAACGTGATCACAGAAAACTTGGTAAACAACTTGACCTGTTCAGTATTCACGAAGAAGCTGGCGCAGGATTGATTTACTGGCATCCTAAAGGTGCAAGAATCAGAATGGAAATTGAAGACTATTGGCGCCAGGCTCACATTAAAAATGGTTATGAGCTTATATATTCTCCACACCTTGGAAAAAGCTGGCTTTGGGAAACGAGCGGACATCTAGGTTTTTATAAAGACAGTATGTATGCAAGCATGAAAATTGATGAACAGGATTATTACATAAAGCCTATGAACTGTCCGTTTCATATTATGATTTATAAATCACAACTCCGATCCTACAGAGATTTACCTTTAAGGTGGGCTGAACTTGGAACGGTTTACAGATATGAAAAAAGTGGCGTGTTGCATGGTTTGCTTCGGGTAAGGGGTTTTACACAGGATGATGCTCATATCTTCTGTACACCTGAACAAATCGAAGGTGAAATTATTGAAGTAATTAGATTTGCAAAAATGGTTTTGGGTGCTTTTGGTTTTTATAACATGAATTTTTACTTATCAACAAAACCTGAAGATGCAGTAGGCGAAAATTCGAGATGGGAAATAGCGACAGAATCTTTAAGAAAAGCACTTGAGACAGAAAATCTAAAATATGAGGTTGATGAAGGAGCAGGGACTTTTTACGGACCTAAAATAGACATAAAAATAAAAGATGCTCTGGGAAGAGAATGGCAGCTAAGCACTGTCCAGTTTGATTTTAATGAACCTGAAAGATTCGATATGAAATATATAGGTGAGGATGGAAAGGAACACAGACCATTTATGGTTCACAGAGCATTACTTGGTTCAATTGAAAGATTCTTTGGAATTTTGATTGAACATTATGCTGGAGATTTCCCAACCTGGCTGGCACCTGTTCAGACTGCAGTAATTCCTGTTTCTCAGAACTTTTCTGAATATGCAAATAGCATTTACCAAAAATTGGTTGCAGCAGGTATCCGTTCTCATACTGATCAGAGAAATGAAAAAATTGGATATAAAATCAGAGACTGGGAAACACAAAAAGTTCCCTATATGATTATTGTAGGAGAAAAGGAACAAAATGCAGACAATATTTCAGTCCGCCAGCATAAAAAAGGTGATATTGGGGCGTTTACATTATCTGATTTTATTGATAAACTTACGAATGAAATTAAAAACAAAGATTACACAACAAATTAAAGAGGTTATACATCGCGCAAGTAGATAGTATTCGCATTAACGAGGAGATACAAGCTCCTAAAGTAAGAGTAATTGATACAGAGGGAAAACAACTTGGAGTATTTTTAATAAAAGATGCCAGAAGATTAGCAAGTGAAAAAGGACGAGATCTTGTGGAAATTGCTCCACAGGCAAAACCTCCAGTTTGTAAAATTATTGATTTTGGAAAATTCAGATACGAACAACAAAAGAAAGAAAAACTTCAAAAGAAAAATCAGCAGGTTTCAGTATTAAAGGAAATAAGATTTCATCCGAATACAGATGTTCACGATTTTGATTTTAAAACAAGACACGCAATTAATTTTCTTGAAGAAGGAAATAAAGTTAAAGCTACTGTAGTTTTTAAAGGACGGGAAATGGCTTATGTCGAACTCGGAGAGAATCTTCTTAAAAGATTTTTAGAAAGAGTTGAAGATATAGCAAAAGTTGAGGTGGAACCGAAAATGGAAGGAAGAAATATGAGTTTAATAGTGGTTCCTGCATCAAAAAAAGGAAAGAAAAAACAACAATAAAAACAGGATTTAATTATGCCAAAGATGAAAAGTAACCGGGGTGCAGCAAAAACATTTAAGAAAACCGCTTCGGGAAAATTTAAAAGACATAAAGCTTATAAAAGTCATATACTGACTTCAAAATCAACTAAAACAAAAAGAAAGCTTCGGAAAGCTACGTTAGTTTCCAAAGCTAATCAGAAAAAAGTAAGTTTAATGGTTCAATAACGATAAAGGA
>JAPHUI010000371.1 GCA_026193755.1 Ignavibacteriaceae bacterium
AATTACTCTTTAAAGCTTGGGAAAGTTAATACCACGGTTGTACCTTGACCCTCGGAACTAATAATTTCTAACCCACCTTTCATAAGGGTTGCGTATTTTTTTGAAAGTAAAAGTCCCAAACCAGAACCAGGTTCCTTATCTGTTCCCTGAATAGAAAACATAACATCCGCACTTATTAATGATTGATTCTCCTCAGAAATTCCAATACCTTCATCAGAAATGCTAATCTGAATTGTAAACGAGTTATTAATAGTATCAGTTGATTCTTCTGCAAAAATTCTAATTGTACTCTCTTTGTTTGAAAATTTTATTGAGTTTGAAATTAAATTTTTAAAAATTATCAGAAGCATTTCCTCGTCAGCGATTAAATGATACTTTTCTTTTAGTTCCACTTTAATAAATATTTTCTTTTTCTGGATTCTGAATTTCAGGGCTTCAATTACTTCATTTATAATTTCGTTAAGTAAAACTTTCTTTGGAATATAGTCGTATTTATTAAGCTGTAAGCGTGAGTAGTGCAAAAGATTGTTGGTCATTTCAAAAAGAGTATTGGACGAATCATTAATTACATTTATATATTCCTTAACATCCCTGGTTGTAAGATTCTCGAATTCAGTTCTGAGAATTTCAGCAAAACCGAGTAATGAATTAAATGGAGCTCTTAAGTCATGTGAAATTAATGAAAACAATCTGTCTTTTGATGTATTCATTTCCTTAAGCTTAACTATCATTTCTTTTCTTTCCTGTTCAACCATTTTCCTCTCTATTGCTCTGGAGATTGGATATGAAATTACATCAAGGATTTGTTGGTGAGAATCATTATATGTGCTGGCATCGTTATAATCCTGCACTACCATTACACCAATTGTTTTCTCTTTAATTTTTAAAGGAACTCCCAGCCATATTGGTGATTGTGGACCAATTAGTTCAATTTCCCCTTTGCGTCTGAGTTCTTCATCTTTATTTAGATCTATTAATACAGATTTACCGGTCCTCAAAACATATTCAGTGAGTCCTTTTCCAAGTCTTTTAGAAGATGAATCATTGTCAACTTCATCCACAAAATAAGGAAAGGTAAGCAGATCAGAATCTTTTTTATAATAAGCAATGTAAAAATTATCTGCTTTCATCAGCTTTTTTATTGAAGAATGGATAAAGTGGAAGAGTTCACCCAAATTTCTTTCAGAATTAGCAGCTTCCAGAATTTCTAAAATTACCTGCTTTAATTTTTCTTCACGCATGTGCTCACCAACATCTCTAAGAGTTCCCATACGTGTAATTTTTTTATTATTAGAATCACAAATTGAAATAGAATTATCTTCTATCCATTTATTTTCACCATTTTTAGTTTTGATAAGATAAGTTGCCAGATTTTCCTCTACCTGGGCTCTATCTGCTTTGCCATTTAAAGGATAATTCACTTTGTTTTCTTCAAACTCTTTTACAACAATTTGCTTAAAACCTATTCTATTCAGTTCATTAATATTATATCCTAATAATTTATCGACTGTGGGAGTAACGAATCTGTATTGACTAGAAGCATAATTAAACTCATAAAAAACATGATCAACACTTTTAGTAGCAGAAGCGTTTGAGAAATCTACAATCTCTTTATTTTCTTGTTTTTTCATTAAAAAATTAGCACTTAAAAATTTTGATTTTGTTGAAAGTAATTAACATCGAGGACAATTTTTATGCCGATATTAGGATTTTTAACGACCTTTGGAGCTAAGCTAATAAAATAACTCCAGAAAAATTTACTCTGTCAAAGATAATTTTGTTGACATTTTCGTTGTCCTAAATTATCTTTATGTAGATTAAATCTTAATAATATGTAGATAGGCCATTATTATGCGAACAGCTGCTGAATTAAATTACGGAGAAATAGGTATAATTTCGGAAATTGATTCTTCCCATCCATCTAGTAAAAGAATCATTGAGCACGGTTTTACACCAGGTCAGACCATCGAGTTAATAAATAAATCAATTTTTAATGATCCGATTGCAGTATCCGTTAGAGGAACCCTCATAGCAATAAGAAAATGCGAAGCCGGCTGCATTAAGCTTAAATGAAAACCAATGTTGATGTTCAAATTCCTCTTATTACATTAGTAGGACCACCCAATTCGGGAAAAACTACCCTATTTAATATCCTAAGCGGGAAGAATTACAAAACTGTAAACTACCCGGGTTCTACTGTTGAGTATTACACGAGCAGAATTCTTTCAAGATACAATATAAATGCAGAGCTATTAGATTCACCGGGCATCGTGAGTCTTATCCCGGAATCGCCTGATGAAAAAGTTGCTGTCGATTCTTTATATTCTCATCCTAAGCTTGGAGTTCCTGATATTCTTCTAACCACGGTTGATTCTTGTCAGCTTTCAAGACATCTCTTACTCCCAAAACAATTAATCTCTGCTGGTTTCAATGTTGTCGTAGTTTTAACTATGACTGATATTCTTGCAAAACGAGGTAAGAAAGTTTCGGAAAGTAAATTAAGTAAAGAACTAAATTGTGACGTTGTAATAGTAAATGGAAGATCAAAAAAAGGATTAGAAAACCTGTTAGAAATAATTAACTCAAAAATTGATCGACTGAACGAGTTTGATAAAAATAAAATAACCGCTTACAACTCAGGTGAAAATAATAAAACTTCGCTGGGTATTTTTTATGAAATTGAAGAAATATTAAAAAAAGTTTACGAGCCTTTAAACCCTGATAAAAAAATAGATCTGGTTTCAGCTAACAAAGAATTAAAAGTATTAAAGGAAGAATTTTCTAATGACGGTTTTTCTCCTGATGAATTAACTTTAAAAATAGACCGAATCTTACTTCACAGATTTTGGGGATTTGTAATTTTTCTCTTAGTGATGGGACTAACTTTTACGAGCATTTTTTGGTTAGCTCAGCCTCTAATGATTCTAGTTGATGAATTGTTTACAGATTTAAATTCTCTCGTTGTTCAAAATTTTAAACCCGGATGGTTTACTTATTTGGTTTCTGATGGAATCATTTCAGGTACAGGTTCAGTGCTGGTTTTTGTACCGCAGATATTTATCTTGTTTCTCGTTCTTGGTCTGCTTGAAGATTCTGGTTATCTGGCTCGCGGCGCAATGTTAATTGATAAACCATTATCTAAAATAGGTCTGAATGGAAGATCTTTCGTTCCAATGATTTCGGGTTATGCTTGTGCAATACCAGCGATAATAGCTGCCCGAACAATCCCCAATAGAAAAGAACGACTTCTAACAATATTTATTATTCCTCTTATGAGCTGCAGTGCGCGTCTGCCGGTTTACGCTTTGCTAATTGCTTATCTTATTCCAAAAGATAAATCCTGGCTCGGTGGAATTATACTTGGTGGCATTTATCTTTTTAGTATTCTTACTTCAGTCGTTGTCGCATTTGTAATAAATAAATTCAGAAAGAAAATTTTCACAGCGGAAGAATCTTCTTCATTTATTCTTGAACTACCAACTTACAAACTTCCAAAACTTTCATCTGTTATTAGTCATACTTACAATAGTTCAAAACAATATATCTTTCGTGCCGGTCCTATTATACTTGGTTTTTCTTTGGTGCTTTGGTTTTTAACTTACTTCCCTCATATAAGTCCTCAGATTGAAACAAACGGGATGAGTCTTGGACAAAAACAGAATGTTGAAAGATCAGAACGATTGGAGAAATCGTACGCAGCAGACTTAGGTAAATTTATTGAGCCGATTATGCATCCGATAGGAATGGACTGGAGAATTGGAGTTTCTCTAATTTCTGCTTTTGCTGCAAGAGAAGTGTTTGTTTCTTCGCTTGCATTAACATTCAAGGTTACAACAGATGATGATCAATCACAGAATACTCTGCTTAATTCATTAAGAGAAGCAAAGATTCAATCAACAGGAGAAAAATTATTTACAACTGCAACCACTGCAGGGTTAATTGTGTTTTTTATTTTTGCATTACAATGCCTTTCGACCGTAGCAGTTTCAAGAAAAGAGACGGGAGGATGGAAAATTCCTATCCTGCAGGTATTAATTTTTACATCTTTAGCCTACATAATGACTTTTATAACCGTTAATGGTCTGAGGTTTTTTGGAGTTCAGTAAAGTTGCTCAACCGTTTTAGAAAATTCTTTGAATTGATATTAGAAATAAACCGAGATATTTTAAACTTGTGAATCAAAATAAATAAATTGAAAAATAAACAGGCAGAAGAAATATTCAGGAAATTCCTGAAGTCAGGTAAAAATAGAATTACTCCCGAACGGTTTGAAGTGCTGGAAGCTGCGCTTGAATTTGAGGGTCATTTCGGCGCAGACGACCTTTATATTATTATGAAGAATGCCGATTCAAGTGTATCTAGAGCAACAGTTTATAAAACACTCGAGCTTCTGGCACAGTGCGAGTTAATTTCGAAGCGTCATTTTGGTGATAACATTACGCGCTACGAAAGCAGCTTCAAAAAACAAGTTCACGATCACCTGATTTGTGTAGATTGCGGCAAGATAATTGAATTTTCCGATCCAAGAATCAAGCAGATACCCGAGGAAATAAGCGAAGGACTGGGTTTTAATTTTGAAAGTTATTCGTTCAATATTTTTGGTCGATGCAAAGATCCAAAAAAATGCAAGAACTACAGAAAAAAATGATAAAACGAGAATACCCTCTTCAATGGCAAAAGAAAAATTTCTCTATTAAGATATTTTGTTCAATTCCGAATATAGCAACAGGTATATTACTTAAAGTGGGTAGAACGCATTTCGTTATTGATCCGGGTGATGGAATACTTAGAGATCTTAACAAGGAAATTGGAGTTAAGAATCTATTAGATATTTCTGATGTTTTTGTAACGCACGGTCATCACGATCACATTGGTGGTGTCTGGTCTCTTTTAACATACCTCAGAG
>JAPHUI010000423.1 GCA_026193755.1 Ignavibacteriaceae bacterium
TTCGCTTCTACAATTCTAAAATCATCTACGAGCTTTCCGCTTGCTTCCAAAGCTTGTGCACGAACACCGGCACCACCCGGCTCAATATCATCTATTTGAATTGCTGGCACTAATTTTTGCAAAGCTTTCACAAATGCCTTATTGTTAAAAGAACGATAAAATTCTCCGAAGCCCATCCGGTAATATTTTGAAGCCATTTTCCAGAAGCCTGAATAAAGAAACATCCTTGAGACATCATTTATTGAAAAGTCTTTTTTAGAATATCCTTCTCTTTTAAATGCAAGAACCGCATTGGGCCCGGCTTCTACTCCGCCATTTATCATTCGAGTAAAATGGACTCCGAGAAAAGGAAATTGCGTATCGGGCACAGGATAAATTAAATTTTTAACTAAATATTCTTTGTCTTTTTTCATCTTGTAATATTCTCCTCTGAAGGGAACGATCTGCAATCCGGGATTTACTCCACACAGTTTTGCAATTTTATCGCTATACAACCCTCCACAGTTTACAAGAACTTTGGTTTTAAATTCTCCCTTTGTTGTAACAAGTACAAGTTCATTATTTAAAATTTTAAGCGATAAAAATTTACAATTCGTTTCAATAATTCCATCATTTTCTAAAAATAATCTTGCGTATGCATTTGTAACTTTTGTGTAATCAACTATCCCTGTTTGCGGGACAAATAAACCGGATATTCCTTTAGCGTGGGGTTCGAACTCTTTAATTTCTTCAGATGAAAGTTTTTTAATTCCTTTAAGTCCGTTCGCAACACCTCTGTTGAAAAGCGCTTCCATCGCGTTCATTTCTGAGTCGTTATTTGCAACAACAATTTTACCGCACCTTACGTATTCAAAATTATTTTTATCACAGAATTTGTAGAGCAGTTCACGTCCTTCGGTGCAGTTTTTAGCTTTAAGCGAACCGGGCTTATAATATAAACCGGAATGTATAACACCACTATTATTACCGGTTTGATGAGAGGCAAGCTCTTTTTCTGCTTCAATCAGTAGGATATTAAGATTAGCGTTATTTTTTAATTCGAGCGCTGTTGCTGTCCCGATTATTCCTCCGCCAATTATTATAATGTCGAAACTTTCTTTGGTCATATATTGTTTGTTAATTGGATACTATTAAGATATTGCACTTTAAAACTATATGTTGTAACCTAGAAATATAATTCTGATAATATAATCAATGTGGTTTTTCGGCTTGAAATTTAATCAATACTTGAATCTCTAGAAACTATAGTTTAGATTTTACATCATTTGTGAACTAAAAATAATTATGGTGCGTTATGAACAGTAAGCAAAAAATTGTTCTTCTGACAGCAGCAGTTTTACTTATCGGAATTTTTATAGTGTGGCAGGCAAGCGGAGGAGAAGTATTATCCAAGGATGGAATTTGGGTTAAAAAAGAAATGACCGAACTTGACAAATCACTTGGCTTAGAACCGGAATTGGAATTTCAAAAGAAGTTTGTCCTTGGTCTTTTACCACATACAGCAGTAATTTCCGGTGTCGTCGTATTTATTTCAGCAGGTTTATTTTTCGTATTTAGAACAAAAAAAGATAAGGAAAAAAAATGAAAATAATCTTAAAAACATTTCTGATACTCATATTTGTTGTATCAGCATCTCTTGCACAAGGTTTCAAAGTAAAAGCTTCGGGCGAGCAGACTTTCAACTTCGAAGATAAATATAAAAGAAACCAAGCAACATTTTTCAGTACTACTCCACTTGAGGATATAACCGGAGTCTCAAATGATGTTAAAGGAAAAGTAACTTTTAATGTCTCTGATATTAAAACTTTAAAAGGTTCAATTTCTATACCGACGGCTTCGATTAAAACCGGAATAGATTTGAGAGATGAGCATTTGAGAAGCGAGAACTGGCTTGATGCAGCCAATTTTCCTGACATTACTTTTTTTATAAAAAAAGTGGGTGATGTTAAGGTGAGTGGCGATAATAAGCTGGAAGCAAAAGTAACCGGAGATTTTTCTGTTCATGGTGTAACAAAGGAAGTAGTTGCAGACGTAACAATGACTTACCTTGATGCAAATGAACAAACACAGAAGAAGGCACCCGGTGATCTTTTGGGTGTTCAGGCAAAATTTAAAATTGTTCTTTCAGACTATGATATAGATAATATGATTGTTGGTCAGAAAGTTGCGGACGATATTGAGATAAATGCAAACATTTTTGGATCGAATGCATTGTAGTTTCTGGCGGATATAGTTTTTGATAGAATCCGTGACCCCGAATAAAAGGTCATGGATTTTTTTTGCATATATTTGAAGTGCTTTTTTTTCAATTTCAACTTTATGAAGAAAATCATTACAATTTTTGGTAGTTCAAAACCAGCAGAAAATGAGGAACAGTACAGAACTGCTTATAATATTGGAAAACAGCTTGCATTAAGAGGGTTTGATATTTGCACAGGTGGTTTTAATGGAGTAATGGAAGCAGCTTCGAAGGGTGCTGTTGAGGGTGGCGCGGAAGCCATTGGTGTTACCGTTAATTTATGGGGAGGACCCACGAACAAATATATTACCAAAGAAATTAAATGTGATACACTGCTCGAAAGAATTCAGAAACTAATAGAATTAGGTAACGGATTTATAGTACTTCAGGGAGGAACCGGAACGCTGCTGGAATTAGCAGTAATCTGGGAATATATTAACAAGGGATTAATGCAGACCAAACCAATTGCCTGTCATTCATCTATATGGAGGAATATTGTTTCTGAGATGAACGAACAAATGAAGCTTGAAGGAAGAAACATAGATCTTGTTAAAACATTTGACACAACGGAACAGATTGTAGATTATCTTCAGGATAACCTCTAAAAATCCTAATGGAAACTAGAACTTAAACAACACAATAATCTAAGCCGTATTAAACTAAGTTTTACTCGGCACAGAAAATTTAATGCGCTTCGGTTTTACAAGCTTCTCAAAATCACTGAATTTCATTTTTATTAGCTCGGTATGGCTGCAGGCATTAAAAGCTATTTCTTCATCCTCTGACAGACTATCGGCAACAAAAACGTCCATTCCATAAATATTGCCAAAAGGCGGCATTGCACCAACCTCGCAATCAGGAAATTCATCTATAAACTCCTGCTCATAAGCAAGGCGCACTTCCTTCGCACTTAAAGTATCCTTCATATGATCAAAGCTTACTTTATAGGAAGCCGGCAAAACCGCCATTGCCATTTTGCCATCAATCTTAATGATGACAGTTTTAGCAAGGTCTTTGCCGGGAATATGTGCGATGGCCGCAATCTCCTGTGCTGTGTAGGCAGATGAATGCTGAATGGATATATATTTTATTTTATTTTCATCCAGGAATGACTTTAATTTTTTTGATGACATAACCTCCTCCAAATAATTTATCATTTTTTATTTTTGATAAGACTTCGAACAACCCATCTGTAAAAGTGTTACACCGATAATCTGATTTACTAAGTTATTCAAGAAATCTCATCAGCTAATTCTAAAAATCTTTTGTAAGGAATTGCGGCTAAACTCTCTGCCTGAAATGCGCCGTTCGATAAACTTATCATTGATACCTTCGCCGCGGTTTCTTCATCCGGCGCTTCGTAAATATCCAGAAAATCATAATGCCCGAGCAGAGCATAGTGTGCAATAAATTTTACTTCCGGACATTTTTTCTTTACCTGATCCAGCCACTGCCTTCCGAGCTTTGCTCTGTCTTTCATTTGCCTGGATGATTCCGGGGAGAGTTTAGTTAGCATAACATAAGTTTTCATCGCTTAATCCTTTCCGAATGGTTTATGTTTTCGACTAAATTAAGCATACCACTTAAACTATTGCAGTATAAGTTGTAATCTTTAAGTGAATGTAATAAGTTGTTGGAAGATAGTCAAAATAAAAAAATCAAATTTAACTTGATGGCTAGCAATTTTTATGAATCATTAACACTTATTTCATTATTAATTGAATGTAATAAGTAAGAGAAAATTATCTTTAAAAAGTTTATTTTTCATATAAAATAATAGTTTTGTCTAGAATTCTCAATGAAAATTATTCCAATACATAGTAGAATGCAATGGCAGTTGTTGACTACTATCTGTTCAACATTAGTTGCTATTTACATTCCGCTTAATATTGTACTTAAGCTTGAGCAAACTACATACGTGAATTTTTTCTACTGGTTTATCACAATAGTTTTTACAATTGATGTAATTTTACATTTTATTCAACCATCTATTGAATCAGTTTTGCAAATTGATATTAAGACAGCGCGAAGTAAGTATTTAAAAACCTGGTTTATATTTGATTTGTTAGCTGCTATTCCATTTACATTTCTTTTTCAAATTCCATTACTTGGTTTATTCAGGTTGCTAAAAATTGCCCGCGTCGCACAATTTATGTACTTAATCCGCCAGCGGGCACTTAGATTGCGCGACTATTTACTACTTGTATTTTTTGTGTTTTGGTTAGCCATTACAGCTCATTGGCTTGCTTGTGGATGGATTGAGTTAAGGCATAGTAATACCAATATTGATGACGTAACTAAATATGTTACTTCACTTTACTGGGTTGTTGAAACATTATCAACAGTAGGCTAAGGTGATATTATACCTGCTAACAATCTCCAGTATCTTTATGCAACGATAATAATGCTATTTGGAGTTGGTATTTATGGATTTATAATTGGAAACGTTGCTAACATACTTGCAAAAAGTAATCCGGCAAGAATGCAATTCTTCAATAACCTGGAACAGTTAAAAATATTTGTGAACTACAGAAATATCCCCATAAGTCTGCAA
>JAPHUI010000364.1 GCA_026193755.1 Ignavibacteriaceae bacterium
AGATATTTATAAGGACATTTTGCGTAATTTTCTAACTGAGTTGCAGAGAACTCCCCTTCCGAAATTTGGCTCAGCTTAATTCTTAATTCATCAGAAATGTCTTTAGATATAAAACCTGTAAACTCAGATTCACCGAACGGTTTTTCCATTCTCCTTTTATCAATTTCAACTGCCCGGTTAATTTCATCAATATTAATATTTATTTCAGATGGAATTTTTATTTCTTTCCTCTGTTCAGGGGAAAGCTTTCCCAGTAGTTCAAGCAGTTCTTCTTTTGAATAAATACCATCCTTAAAATTGTCTCTGTTAATATTCCGCGTTTCGAAAAGTGAGCTAAAATCCTGCAGAAAGCTTGATTGAACCAGTTCACGTTTGCCATCAAACTCGGGGTAAGACAGATACAATTTTTTCATCCAGGTACACAAAGCCTGGTAGAATAAATATCTCTGTTCAACCTGGTGTTGAAATTCTTCTCTTGTAAATGAACCTGAAAAGAAAATCTCCGGAGTAAACCTTGTTGGAAAGTCCCCGTCATTCAAACCGCCGATGAAAAGGTAGTCAAAGTTTAATCCGCGAATTTCATTCAGCGTTGTTATTTGCACTCCGTAACCCGGTTTCTCGGGAATATTATATCTTGTAAACGCCGCGGTAGTTCTAAGCTGCCTGAGTAAAAAGTGGAGTGTGAATTTATTTTCTTCTCCGTATTCTAATTTCAATATGTCGGTTATTTCATCAAGAATTTTGAGAAAAGCGTTGAAGGCTATTACATCATTCTCAACTACTTCAGGAGGAGCCTTCAGCAGGTTTGCAGGAAAATTTAGTTTATAGATTAAAGATAAAATGTTTTCCCTGGCTTCTGCCGGAGTAAGTTTGTGAGAAAAGTTTTCAAGCAGAGAGTTGATTTTTTCTAAATCAGATATGGCGGCTTTGTATGTTTCGATTTTTTCTAAATTACTATTTGATTCATCATCGCTGGAAGAAAGTTCATTAATAGCTGCCTGAATTCTGCCTATCCAATTCTCATAACCGGAGACAATTTTTAGTTCAACAGATGTTTTAAGAAGATTGGAAATGTCAATCCCCATTGTTTCCACAAAACCACTGCTGAATGCTCTGAAAATACTTTTGTAATAAAAATCGTTTTCAAGAATTTCAAGCAGGTCGATTATTGCTTTTACAGGAGGAGAAGTGCTTAGTGAAAACCTGTCAGTAAGGTTAAAAGGAATTCCGTAAACATTAAACCTGTCTCTTATTATCGGTGAATAATTTCCGATAAGATTAAACACCACGCAAATTTTCTCAGGTTTGACTTTATCAAATAAAACCAGTTTTTTTATTTCTTTAGCAATCAGTTCAATCTCTTCTTCCCTGCTCACTGCTGCAATCTGAGTAATTGAATTGTCAAAAGATTTTTCTTTTTTAACCGGAGACTTTAATGAAAGGTTTTCTCTTACGACGCTAAGAAATTTTGATTGGGCAGCTGGTGAAATATCCTTTATTTCTTTAAATCCTTTGGCTACGAATCGATCGTGGCAGGAATTCAAATGAGAGAATACCGCGGGGTTATATTTATAGTAATCGAGGATAACAAAAAGCTCAATCCTTTTTATCTCAGCAGCTGTATTAATAAGCTCTATTTCCGGTGCAGTGAATTCGTCAAAACCATTGACTAAGACAAATTGAGTATCCGGATATAGAAAAGTAAACGCATCATCAAAGACTTTTTTCTCTTTTTTAATCAGAGATGAATATACATCGCCTGTGTCTTTAAGTCTGTTTGCACTGAGTGATTCCTGGTAGTTTGCAAATACCTCTGCAATATCCAGTGCTTTTAGCTTCTCCCCGCCTGACAAACTATCCGCTTCTTCTTTTAATCTTTCGGGAGTGATTCCGTGTCTTTTATATTCTGAAATTACATTCTTTATCCGTTCAAGCGTGCCAAACGGAATCTCTTCTCTGTACTGTGAGAAGTACTGAAGCTTAGTTTTATTAAAGCTATGACTAAGCAGTAGAATAGATGATTCATCACTTATAAGATTTATATTTCCTTCAACCTCGGTCAGCATCTTTTCTGCAAAAGAACCTATGGTTTCAATTTTCAATCCTGCGACAGCTTTGTTCGGACTCAAGGAAATCAGTTCGCGGGTAAGATATCTTATCTTTCTTTTTGTAGGTACAATGAAAAGAACCTGATCAATTTTACCTTCTTTTAGTATATTATCTACAAAGAAGTCAAT
>JAPHUI010000464.1 GCA_026193755.1 Ignavibacteriaceae bacterium
TACAGGTTTTGATTTGGTGAAAGAACAGATTTCAATCGCAGCCGGGAATAAACTTTCTTTTAATCAGAATGATCTAAAGATTAATGGTCACGCGTTGGAATGCCGTATTTATGCCGAAGATTCATTTAACAATTTTCTACCTTCTACTGGACTAATATTAAGCTATTCTCATCCTTCCGGTCCGGGTGTACGAGTTGATTCAGGATTTGATAATGGCTCTCAAATAACAGTTCATTACGACCCCCTAATTTCTAAACTCGTCTGTTGGTCCGATACAAGACAATCTGCAATTGACAGGATGCTCAGAGCTCTTTCAGAATATATTATAGGTGGTTTGATTACAAATATTTCATTCCTGAAAATAATAGTTGATAATCCTTCTTTCAGAAATGGGAATTTTAATATTAATTTTCTTAACGACGATTTTATGAAAAGTATTAATGAGCTTGAAAATAATAAAGAGATTCAGGAAATCGAAAAAATTTCAGCAATATTTGCTGCGATTTTAAAATCAAACTCATCTGTCAATAATTTAAGAAGTAATCACACGGAGACAGTTAATCTCTGGCAGGAACAGCTGTATGAATGATTTCGTAGTCAGCATTAATAGTTCAAAGTGGAATGTTAAGTTATTAAGCAATAACGAATTGCTCTTCAATGAGAAAAAATATAATTATGAATTAATACCGGTTTGTAATAATTCATATTTTTTAAAATTAAATAGCGAAGTATTTGAACTTACTTCTGAGAAAATAAATAGTGATGAGTTTAAAGTATTACTAAAAGGAAATTATTTCGATGTAACTGTAAGGACAGCCTTGCAGGAAAAAGCATTTAAATTACTTGAGAATTCTGCTGTCACTAAACATCATCATATGGATATAAAAGCTCCGATGCCGGGATTAATCTTAAAAATCAGAAAAAAAGTTGGTGAAAAAGTTGAGCAGGGGGAATCAGTTATAATTCTTGAAGCAATGAAGATGGAAAATGATCTTAAGGCTTCTGCCTCTGGAATTATTGAGAATATTTTAGTATCAGAGGGTTCAGCAGTAGAGAAAGGAGTGATTCTTTTCTCGATTGGATAGATATTTTCTTTAAATTACATCATTCATAAACTTTCCAAGGAGGGATACTTTTGAAAAAATTCTTTTACATCACATTGTTGATGCTCGGAGTAATTCCGGGTATCTTGCTGGCAGGTGGATTCCAGTTAAATGAGCATGGAGCAAAACCTATGGGACTCGGAGGTGCATTTACAGCTATTGTTAATGATGCCTCAGCCGTTTACTGGAACGGAGCAGCATTAAGCTATTTGGATGGAACAAATCTTCTTTTGGGTGCATCTATTATCGGACCCAGCACATCTTTCAGAGGCGTTACACCTGCAGTAGACAAATCTAATATGATTAGTCAGACATTCTTACCCCCTCATTTTTTTGCTTCTCATAAAATTTCTGATGCTTTTTCTGTAGGTCTCGGTGTATCAGTACCATTCGGTCTTGGCACTAAATGGAATCAAAATTGGGTTGGAAGGTATCTTGCTGTTGAAACAGAGTTGCAAACCATCTCAGCACCTCTTGTAGTTTCCTGGGCAATTTTGGAAAATCTTTCAATAAGTGTTGGAGGCTCGTTCAGCTTTGCGGATGTTACCATAGCGCAGGCAAATTCTCAAACTCCTTTTGTAGGTGATGCTTTTATAACTCTTAAAGGGGATGATAAATCAGCATTTGGTTATAATGCCGGAATTATGTGGAAGCCTGTTAAAGAGTTATCAATCGGTGCTTCCTTCAGAAGCGAAGTAGATTATGAATTTGAAGGTACGGCTACAGCGACCGGAGCGGATCAGTTAGTAGCATTACTTCCCAAAGGGAATATATCTGCTAAACTTACCACACCAATGAACATACAGGGAGGAATCGGTTATAGAGTAATTGAACAACTTCAGCTTTCAGCAGACTTTCAATGGGTTGGCTGGTCAAGTTATGATAAACTCGCTGTTGATTTTGAAGATCCTGCTTACGAAGATATATCTCGTCCCAGAGATTATGAAGACACTTATGCAATCCGTTTTGGAGCAGAGTATTTTCTTAACAGTGAATTATCTTTTCTTGGTGGAATTTATTTTGATAAAA
>JAPHUI010000200.1 GCA_026193755.1 Ignavibacteriaceae bacterium
AAATATACTTATTACGTTTTTAACATTAGCGGGTAAAATATAACACCTCAGCTGCATAATTACCTAAACTAAATAATTTTAAAGTAATATTTATTATCTTTTTATTGTTCTTTACAAATTAGTTTTGCGATATTATGAAAATAAAAAAATACCTGGTGATTCTACTGATATTAACCTCAAATTCAGGTTTATTCGGACAATATTTTTGGCAGCGAATTGAAAGCCCGACTGACTACTTTCTAAGAACTTTGCACTTTACAGATAGCTTACGGGGTTGGGTAGCGGGTGATTCAGGTTTAATATTTTATACAAGTGATGGCGGGGTAAATTGGATTCAGCAGGAGACAAATACCAAAGATAAAGTAATGAAGCTCTTTTTTCTCGATGAGGATAGAGGATGGGCTGTAGCCTGGGATGAGGTAGGATTTGATACTTTTTACGGAACTGACATTCTTCAAACAACAAACGGGGGCGAAAATTGGTCGTTAGAACCATATAGGGAACAGAATGTATTTCTTAATTCAATATATTTTCTTGATTCACTTGAAGGGTTTATGGGGGGATATCCGGGTAAGTTTTTAATAACTACCGATGGTGGATTTAATTGGGAAGATGCCCAAATAGATTCCGGAGTCGGTGCTCATTTTCCTCCGGTGCATTTCAATTTCTATAATAATCAATACGGATTTGCATCAGGTGGAGCAATGGATATTTCAGGCGTCGTTTGGAAAACTACAAATGGTGGAGAATTCTGGAAAACTACTGCTGTTGGACCGGAACCGGTTCGCGGTATCCACTTTTTTGACTCATTGAATGTTTTAGGTGTTGGTGGAGATCCTGAGTATTTTGGTGCGTCAGTAGTAAGAACAACTGATGCGGGGGAAAACTGGATTTATGAAGAGTTAGGAATTGTTGGAGTTGCAACTGCAATTTCTTTCAGAACCGAGAATGAAGGATGGGCACCACTAAGTCTAGCCCGAAGGATTATGTACACATTTGATTCTGGAGCTACCTGGACAGACACTTCAACTGTTGATAGCTCGGCAATTTACGACCTTGTTTTCACGGACTCACTTACTGGTTATGCGGTCGGAAATGAGGGAGTTATTTTAAAGTACAAATATCAGTTCCCAGTTCCTGTGGAAGAAGAACCAAAGTTGGCGGATACATATTATCTGTTTCAGAACTATCCTAATCCATTCAATTCTTCAACATCAATAGAATATTATATTTCTAACCCAGCACAAGTTTCGTTAAAAGTGTACAATCTTTTAGGTACTCTCGTAGCAAATTTGGTAGAGACTTACCAGCCTGATGGAAAATATAATGTGACCTGGAATGCAGATAAGGAAGCTAGTGGTGTTTATTATTTGCGTTTGAGAGTAAATGAAAAAGAACAAGTTCGAAAATTGGTTTTACTGAAGTGATCAAAAAAAATCTGGGGACTTTGCTGAATCAAAGTTGAATTCTTTTGAAATCACTTCCCTGAAAAATACTCAAATAAATTATTCGTTGCCTCTTCTTCGTAAAAATTTAGCATATAATTTTTATACCAATATAAAAGTTGATTAGCTAAGAACCGGTGTAGATGATTTTTTGCCTAAAAGATTTGCCATTTCAGATAAATCTTTCATTAATTTATCGAATGTAGGTAGGTCAATGGATTGTTCACCATCTGAATAAGACCTTAGAGGATCAGGATGAACTTCTATCATTAAACCATCCGCACCTGCGGCTAGAGCGGCCTTACTTGCTGCAGGTACCAGACTGCTTTTTCCTGTGCTGTGCGAAGGATCCACTATCACTGGAAGATGTGTTAATTCTTTTAATGCAGGAACTGCCAGAATGTCTAATGTATTTCTTGTATAATTTTCAAAAGTTCTTATTCCACGTTCACAAAGAATCACTTTGTCATTGCCAACAGATAATATATATTCAGCAGCAAGAAGGAACTCTTCAAGAGTTGCACTCATATTCCTTTTAAGAATTACTGGTTTATTAGCTTTACCAACTTCTTTTAATAATTCATAGTTATCCATATTCCTTGAGCCAAT
>JAPHUI010000331.1 GCA_026193755.1 Ignavibacteriaceae bacterium
AAGATACTGATGGTGATAAACTCCTGGACGGAAGCGAAGTATTATATTACAAAACCGATCCGTTAAAGGAAGATACAGATAGTGATACTCTAAATGATGGTGATGAAGTAAATCTATACAAAACAGATCCATTAAACCCTGATTCTGATGGTGATGGACTAAAAGATGGTGAAGAAGTAAGCATGTACAGAACAGATCCGCTTAAAGCAGATACAGACGAAGGAACAGTTGATGACTTCACTGAGGTAAAAAGAGGAACTAATCCGCTTAATCCTGATGATGATGTTATAAAGATTGATGTTCCGATAGTTCTTGAAGGAATCACATTTGAAACAGGGAAATGGAATATTACTCCCGAATCAGAAGTAGTTCTTCAGGGTGCACTTAAGACAATGCAGACTTATCCTGATATTATAGTTGAGATAAGTGGGCATACCGATGATGTAGGAAGTGCAACCAGTAACCAGATATTATCTCAAAGAAGAGCTGATGCCGTAAGGCTCTGGTTAATAGGTAAAGGTATTGATCCGGATAGGATTATAGCGAAAGGTTATGGTGAGGATTGGCCGAGAGTACCTAACACTACTCCTGATGGAAGACGATTAAACAGAAGAATCGAATTCAAACGAATAAGATAGAAGAAAAACTGAAGAAGAGAAAAGCCCCTTCAATTTTGGAGGGGCTTTTTATTTGAATACATAAAAGATAAAGCTAAATAACTAAATCAGAATACTTTTTTTCTCAATGTTACTTTTTCTAATCTATTAATATTTACTTCAACTCCAATCCCCGGTTTTGTCGGTACATCCATCGTTCCATCTTTATTAACGATGAACTCCGGTTCAACTATGTCTTCTTTGTAATATCTTTTACTAGCCGATATATCACCTGGCAGAGTAAAATTTGGTAACGAAGCGAGTGCAACATTACCTGCTCTTCCAATTCCCGATTCGAGCATTCCGCCGTGCCACACTGGAATATTTTTCGAAGCGCAGTAATTGTGAATTAGTTTTGACTCGGTAAATCCTCCAACTCTTCCCGGTTTAATATTTATTACTCTACAGCTATCCAGCCCAATTGCTGCGCGAGTGTCATCTAACGAATGAATGCTTTCATCCAAGCAGATTGGTGTTTTAATTTCTTTTTGCAGTTTCGAATGGTCATAAATGTCTTCATATCCCAGAGGTTGTTCAATCAAAAGAAGATTATAATTATCCATTTCTTTAAATAAACTAATATGCTTTAGTTCATAAGAAGAGTTTGCATCTACCTGCAACAATAATTCTGGAAATTCTTTTCTCAGAGCTTTAACGAATTGAATATCATTTCCCGGAGAAATTTTAATTTTAATTCTTCTATATCCTTCATTTAAATAACCGCTAACTTTTTTTATTAATTCTTGTTCAGATCTCTGGATCCCTATACTTACACCAACATCTATTTTATCTCTGGTTCCACCGAGCATTTTTGAAAGAGAAATATTTTTTGACTTAGCAAGAACATCCCACAAAGCAGCTTCAAGTCCCGCTTTTGCCATCATATGGCCCCGAAATTTCGAATAAGATTTAATTGCTTCATCAACATTAGAAATACTCTTTCCTAAAATGGAGGGAATTAAAAAATCCTGTAGGATATGCCATGCAGTCTGGACTGTTTCATAAGAATAAAAAGGATTTCCTTCAGCGACACATTCACCCCATCCGGTCAGACCTTCGGAATCGACTCTCACTATAATATGTTCTTCTTCGTACTCGGTACCCATCGAAGTTGTAAAGGGAGAGACTAATTCGATTTTAATGTGAAGAAGCTCGATTCTATCAATTTTCATTTTATCACCTTAATTGAAACCAGTTTCATTGGCTAATTTTTTAATTTCATTGTTGTAAAAGTACGATTAAACTCCTAAGTTTTTTCATTGTTTTTTAAGAAATTTGAACAAAAATAAGGATTGGAGCGAATTTAATGTCAGATAAACTAATAGAGTGTGTTCCTAATTTTTCAGAGGGGCAGCGGCCTGAAATTATCAAACTAATAACGGATGAAATAGAAAAAGTTGAAGGTGCTCGCTTACTCGATGTCGATCCCGGTTATGATATGAACAGAACTGTTGTAACATTCGTTGGAACACCTGAAGCAGTTAAAGTTGCAGCATTCAACGCAATAAAAAAAGCTTCTGAACTTATTGATATGAGCAAACATAAGGGTTCGCATCCAAGAATGGGAGCAACTGATGTTTGTCCGTTTGTTCCGGTCAGCGGTGTTACGACTGAGCAATGTATTGAGCTTTCTAAGGAAGTTGCAAAAAAAGTTGGTGAAGAATTAAATATTCCTGTTTACCTTTATGAAAAATCTGCTACAAAACCTGAAAGAGAGAATCTTGCAAAAGTCCGACAGGGAGAATACGAGGCACTTGAAGAAAAATTAAAAAAATCAGAATGGAAGCCTGACTACGGTCCAGCAAAGTTTAATGCAAAAACTGGTGCGACAGTAATTGGAGTGAGAGAATTTCTTATTGCATATAATATTAATCTTAATACTCGCGAGCTATTGCATGCAACTGACATTGCATTTGAATTAAGAGAAAAAGGTAGATCAGCAAGAGAGCTAAATGACACTCCATTCTATTATAAATCCACTGAAATTTTGAAATATGAGAAAGGAAATTATCCTTGTGGCAATGAAGACCAGTTTGTTGGAAAGAGTATTGATGAAACAATTCAGCACTGCAAAAAAGTGCATAATTATGATCTCATGGAATTGCTGGAATTAAATGGAATAGATTCGAAAAAACCGGAAGGACAATCGGTCAAAGTTCCGGGAAAATTTAAGCATTGTAAAGCTATCGGCTGGATGGTTCCTAATTATGACAGGACACAAATTTCAATCAACTTAACGAACTACAAATTAACCTCAATGCATCATGTAATCGAAGAAACGAGAAGACTTGCAATGGAAAGAGGACTTGTTGTTACGGGAAGTGAAATTGTTGGAATGGTTCCGTATCCTG
>JAPHUI010000393.1 GCA_026193755.1 Ignavibacteriaceae bacterium
AAAATGAAAGAACGATAAAAGTTTCATTAAACTTTCTTGATGCGGGGAAAAGCTATACAACAACTTTATATGAAGATGCTGAAGATTCTCACTGGGATAAAAATCCAACAGCATATAAAATTGAGAATAAAAATGTAATTAGTTCTGATACGCTGAAACTTAAACTTGCACCAGGTGGAGGAGCAGCGATTAGTTTTATTCCCGCAAGCGATGATAACTAATTTAACTGTCATTCCTGTGAGCGAAGCGAATCAGGAATCTGATATTTTGTTCAGACCAGATTCCGGACAAACCGAAATGATATCAAGCGAATGAATTGGGTCTGGAATCTGAAGAATAATAATTAATAATTCTAGGTAATCTTTATGCTTGAATATTTAGATTGGATATTAATAGCAGCATATTTCATAATTGTGTTTCTTGTTGCATTCTGGTCTTCATTTAGCAAAAAAAGAAAAAGTAAAGATTCCTCCGATTATTTTCTTGCCGGAAGAAATGTTGGCTGGTTTATTATCGGCGCTTCACTTTTTGCTTCAAACATTGGCAGCGAGCATTTGGTAGGCCTAGCTGGAACTGGTGCTGCAAGTGGAGTCGCTGTAGGACAGTTTGAAATTCTCGCATCATTAATTCTTTTAATTCTTGGCTGGCTTTTCGTTCCTTTCTATTTAAAGAGCGGTGTTTTCACTATGCCGGAATTTCTGGAGAAACGCTACTCTTCAGGTACACGCTGGTACCTCGCTGTTATTTCAATTGTCGGATACGTGCTGACAAAAATTTCCGTAACGATTGCAGCAGGTGGAATTGTTTTTGAATCGCTGATGGGAATTGAATTTTGGACAGGTGCTTTAATTGTTGTAATAATTACAGGAGTATATACTGTGCTTGGCGGACTTCGTGCTGTGTTGTACACAGATATGGTTCAAATGTTTATTCTTATTGGTGGAGCGATTACAGTTACGGTTGTTGGATTAGTTAAGCTCGGCGGAATAAATAATCTTTACAACTATGCTGGCCCTGGTTTCTTTAGTCTATGGAAACCAATGAGCGATCCGAATTTTCCATGGACAGGAATTCTTTTCGGTGCACCGATACTTGGAGTATGGTATTGGTGTACAGATCAGTTCATTGTTCAAAGAGTATTGTCTGGAAAAGATGTCAATCATTCAAGAAGGGGGACAATCTTCGCAGGTTATTTAAAACTTCTTCCTTTGATTCTTTTTGTGATCCCAGGAGTTATTGCTTTTGCATTAACTCAAAAGGGTTTAATAACTCTTGATGCACCAGATCACGCATTGCCAACTCTAGTCGGAACTCTTCTTCCGGTTGGTTTAAAAGGAATTGTAGTTGCAGGACTGCTTGCAGCTTTAATGAGTTCCCTTTCGTCTGTATTTAATTCCTGCTCAACTTTAATTACCTGGGATATTTATAAAAAGTTTCAGCCCAACGCTACTGAGAAGAGATTAGTTATGGTTGGAAGAATTGCAACAGTAGTTCTTGTAATTTTCGGTTTGCTTTGGATTCCGATGATGAAATTAATTTCCGGCCAGATTTATCAATACCTGCAAAGTGTTCAGGCCTATATTTCTCCTCCCATTGCCGCAATATTTTTGCTCGGAGTTCTCTCCAAAAGAGTTAACTCACAAGGAGCAATTGCAGCTTTGCTAACAGGATTTGTACTGGGGATTGCTAGATTGATTCTTGAATTAATGAAGGATTCATTAACCGGATTCTTTTATCAATATGCTGATCTCAATTTCCTTCATTTTGCTTTTCTGTTGTTTCTAGTTTGTACGTTGGTCTTAGTTGTAGTAAGCTATTTCACTTCACAGCCTTCATTGCAAAAGGTTGATGGACTTACTATACATACAACTACAAAAGAAATTGATATTAAAGATAAAAGTTGGCGAAAGAGAGATTTCATTTTATCTATCTTGCTAATTTTATGCGTTGGTTTGGTTTGGATTTATTTCAGTTGAGGAAATTATTTCATTAAAACCATTTTATTTGTCTGAATGAAATTACCATCAGTCAAACGGTAAAAATAAATCCCGCTTGATAAAGCGGTTGCGGAAAATTCAACTTCATAGCTCCCGGCAGGTTTTTCTTCATTAACCAAAGTCGCAACTTCTCTTCCAAGGATGTCATATACTTTTAACGAAACCATTCCCGCAGTGGGGATATGGTATTTGATGTTAGTTGAAGGATTGAATGGATTAGGGTAATTCTGAGAGAGTTTAAATTCATCTGTTATATATTGAATATCCACATAAGAAAATACTGAATCGGTTGTCCCTCTAACAAAAATTGTTTGGGCAATCAATTCAGTATATCTATTTGATGCTAAATGTAACCAACCTTCTACTTCACCCTCTATCGCAGGTTCAAATTTTACTGTCAAATTTATATTTGAATGAGATGGAATTTGAAACGGAGGAGTTTGTAAAAGCGAAAAAGATGAATCCGAGCTGTATATATCATTTATCAACAGTGTTGAATCAGAATTATTTGTTACAATAAAATTAGCGGTATCACTATTACCTACCTGAACATTAAGAAAAGATATTGAGTCAGGATCTGTTACTAAAAAATTTGTTCTCCAAAAGTATTTAAATGCACGGTAAGTATATACATTTTCGGGAAGTGAAATAGCCCACGCCTTCGAATTATCCGGATGTATTTCAGACACACCCGGAGGTCCATCGTTAAAACCCCACCCAATCAATGTGTTTTCTTCGGGTAATCTTTGAACACTACCCATTGCAGTATTATAAGTTATCGGGTCGTTTTGATATTGCCACACCAGAGTTGCAGTTTTATTTATTTCATCTAGTTGATATTCACAAGCTCTTGAATATAGGGGGCTATGAAGATTCCCGTTATCGAACAGGGTTATATTTCCGTTCGGTATTCGCCTTATGTCGTGTTGATGAGAAAATCCGGTTGAATCATTAAAAAAAGTAAATTGATTGTTTTTACAATGTACGCCTCCAAGCCGCCAGATTATATCCCCCGTCTGTCTGTCAATCTTTGTGACTTCATCCATATGCCGGCAGGAAATCAATAAGTTGCCATCACTATCTTCTTCAACAGCATTACAATGTACGTAATCTATTAAGGCAGCGGTTAAATCGATATCAGGCGTTGCATCAGTAATCTGGTAATGATCCCAGCTTCTCCACTGAAATACAACATTTTTATCTTGGTCCAATTCCTGTATAATATTTCCTTCTACCACTGCATTGGAATCACCTCCTGCAACAATGGTGTCCATTCGAACATACTGATAGTCATCCGCAATGATTAATGCATGTCCATTAGATAAAATAATTAGTTCATGCATATCTGTCTGATAACCGTTACCGCATGTAAAGCTATCAACTATTGAATAAAAATTATTCATCTCATAATATTTACCGGAAGAACCGGAGAAATAGGTTAGATTCCCATTTTTTTGAAGTTTGAAGTCTAATTGCACATAATTGAACCTTTTATAATAAACGGGCAGACCATCATTTTCCAAAATCATTAGATAGCCAAATTGTGTAGTAGCTGTAAATTGAAAAGGTGCAATAAAGAATTCGCCGGGAGATGGGTTATCATTAATCATTAAATCAATAACTGGAAAATCAGGTGGAAGTGAATCAAATCCACTTTTTTCAAATTTTATTTTGTTGCTGATATCTGTATTAATTCTACCATTCGTAATGTTCCTTTTTGGCTTATTTATTAATTCAGGAAATAAACTGGAAGCAGCGTAATTTCTTTTTACGCTCACTTTTTTTTCAATAATCCTAAATTGATATTTTATCGGGACTAAAAAATTTCCGTTCTGATTCCTGATTCCCTTTTTTATTAAAACCTTTACAATTTCTCCTAAGGAAAATGGTGTATCAGGTATAAAAATAACAGTCTTTCTGTCATCGGATAAAATTAATTTGCCACGATGGATTCCACTTCTGCTTCCATTAATTTCAATAAACTTATCACTTAGTGTTGATGGATTAATATCATTACCTTGTCTAATAATAATGTCTGTCTCTGGTTGAACTAAAACCGCATTTGGCAAAGGTGATAGGTATTGATAATTTTCTCTAATTCCGGGTTGAGAGAATATTTTTACAAGTGGAACTATAATTAGGAAATACAGGACAAATAAATAACTAATAGTTTTAGAGCGGTAATATAAATTGTTCTGCATTTAAGCTTCCTTCAAAATAAGAGGTCAGAAGATTTTATGCAAAATAAAGATATTACTAATTAATGGTAAATATTAATGATGATTGCTATAAACAAGTCGTAATAATAATGTCAATAATAAAATTAGATTTCTAAAAATAATTTATTCTTCAACTTTCATTTCTATTTCAATAAAATCATTTTCTTTATTGATGAATAATTATTTGTTGTTAACTTGTAAAAGTAAATCCCACTTGAAAGTTCACCCGCATTAAAATTAATCTTGTAGTTTCCTGCTTCCTTATATTCGTCAACTAAAACAGACACCTCTTCGCCGAGGGAATTGTAAACTTCCAGTTTTACATTTCCACTTTCCGGAATTGAATATTGAATAGTTGTACTTGGATTAAAAGGATTGGGATAATTTTGTGAAAGTTTAAATGAATTTACTTCTGTAATTTCATCATATATTCCCTCTACAGGTTCGCCGCCGCTTGTAGTTCTCAATATTAAACCATTTTCACCAACAGCAAACCCGAAATCCAAATCAATAAAATATATTTTATTTAATCTTTGTGATGTGCCGCTCTGTTGAGGCTGCCACGTTAAACCGGCATCACTGGTTTTAAAAATTATTCCCTGGTCTCCGACTGAATACCCAATTTGACTTGCACCGCTAATGGGAAAATCTATACTCCATAAAAAATGGTCAAAGAGTGTTGTTGTCCAATTTGCTCCACCATTAGTAGTTTTTGAAATTGCACCCTGACCATTCCAAACTGCTGAGCAAATGTAACCGGTCTGCTCATCTGTGAAGTCTATACCATGAGCAGTTCCTTCATTATTATTTAAAAAGAAAGCTGTAAATTCCCAGTTCATTCCTGAATCAGTCGTTTTTCCAAAAAAAGGCTTATTGAAAGGAACATCTAATAGTTCACCGGCAACAAAACCAATTTGCGGACTCAGCATCGAAGTGCTATAAAAAGCGTTTAGGGATCCTGTCTGTGAAATATGCCATGACTCACCACTATTAGTTGAATATAATATTGTTAGTAATTCTCCGCCACATATTCCATAGGTACCTGAAAAAGAAACTGAATACAAAGTTTCAGTTACTCCACTTGCAACCAAATTCCAACTGTTTCCCCCATCTGTTGTTCTGATGATTGTGCTTCCATCTCCAACAGCTATCACATTCAGTTGATCTAAGGCGAAAACATCAAACAGGTTTGAGACAACATTTGAATTCAAAGTGCTCCAGGTGAGCCCCCCATCTGTTGATTTTAATATTGTTCCCCCACTTCCTGTTGCGTATGCCACACTGTCTTTGGTTACGTGGATTGAAAAAAGGTCCGCAGATGTTCCTGAAGATATTTGCACCCATCCAGGCAGTTGAGCTTGAGCATCAATTATATAAAAGAATATTAGTAGACAAATAAATTGAGTATATATTTTCATTAATTCTTTCTCCGATTTTAATGAGATATTTTCCTTCAAAGTATTCTAATTTCGATATGTTCAATCCTGTGTCAAAATAATATCCATTTTACCATTTAACAGTTCAATTCTGAATCCGTATTGGAGAAAGCAATCTATATAATTCATAAATAATTCGCTTTCAAACATTAGCCGATATAATTACTAATCCAAGAATTTAATTATTTCAACAATATCATTTTACTTGATTTAGCAAACAGAATTCTCGCTTTATCCAGAACTGTAATCCGATAAATATAAATTCTGCTCTATTTTAGAATTATCATTTTCCGAACACTCGAATAGCTGCCCGAGTTTAATCTGTAATAATAAATTCCAGAACTTAAATTTC
>JAPHUI010000016.1 GCA_026193755.1 Ignavibacteriaceae bacterium
ATAGTATAGCAAGTGGTAGTTTCGCTAACCAGGATTTAAGTGAGTATGAATTAATTCCGAAAAATGAAGAGTTCATGATGGATGTTATTCTTAGAAATCTTAAAGAAATTAGAGATGCTATGGAATTCACTGTCGATGTAGGAATTAATTTCGAAGAAATAAATACAAAAGGCGCAAAAGATTTTTACCTGAAATCTGCAATTGAGGATATCGGAGATCTTTCTGTTTTTTCAGGGTACGAAGATATTGACCTTTCAGGATTTACAATTGAACCCGGAAAAACCAAACCTGAACCTTATAACTCTTACGATGAATTAAAAACAATACATCCTGTCCAGCTTTACAATGAAGGATTCGTAAATGTTATTTTGAACGATGATAACTTTAACGCTGACTATTCTCTTTTACCATTTAACATAATTTTGGATGGATCGGAAATTAAACAATCAAAAATAAAAACTGATGAACCAGCAAATTTTGTAATCAGAAAAAGCCATGAGGTTAAGTTTATTGTGGTAAATGGTTTCCTGATCGATATTGCCGATATTGGTTCTTGGTCTGGTAATTCGATGGTATATAGAAATAAGTAGATGAAAATTAAATCTCTGGAAAAAAGATTCAATACAACTAAAAAAGAACTGGCACAGCTAGGTTCCGAATTTAATTCTGAGGTCCTTCCTCTTCTGGATATTTTGTATAAAACTTCTTTTTACATTCTGCTTGATAAAAAAGCAACTAAAAAAGTTCTTAAGCAAACATACTCAGAAGCAATTGAATACTGTGATAAGACCAAAGCTGACGCTGATTGGTGGGGTTGGATTCGCAGAATATGGATGAGAGAAATCCAGGACTTTTACGCTCCTAAAGAGAATGATACTCAAACCTTTTTTGATTTTATTGATTTTACTGAAGTGAACGTAGTTGAAGTTAAAACTCTTTTTAACCAAGATAAATCTATTTCCACTTCAATTGAAAAAGAGTTGATTAATGCTCTCACTAAAATGCCTTCAGTTCTTAGGATACCGTTAATACTAAAAGAACTACATAACCTTAGTTATGAAAAAATTGCGGAGCTAATTGATGACCCAGATGGAGTTGTAGCTACCAGGCTTTACCGGGCAAGAAAATTATTATTTCTATTTTTGAAAGGAGACTTCAATTACGAAGAGCAAAAAAAAATTGGTTTGCCGGATAATTTCACACCAATCATTTTTGAAAAAAGAAGGTGCGCTTTATTAATCGATGATGAATTAAGTAAAGAACAATCGAACGAATTTAACAGAATTATTGAAGTAGAAGGTGAGTATAAAACTGAAATTTTAATTCAGGAAGGGATAAAAGAATTGCTCCATCAACTTCCACTTGACTTCCCAAAAGTTAAAAGACTAAAATCTAAAATCGAACGAAAAGCGCAAAAAAGATTCGTAAATGCTTGATTAGACTTCTCCATTCCAGTACTCCATAAAACTATCCTTTACTTCAATCGTATCAACTCTAATGTTGAATTTTGATGATAATTAAGGATTTTATATTCAATGAGAATAGCTGATGCTAAAAAATTTGATTATAGGAAAGGATAGCCTTAAATTAGTAACCTGAATAAAAAAAATATAATATGGCCAGGATAAAAAACATAGAAGCGTTTTGTAATTCATGCGGTACAGTACAGAAAATGGAAATTACAAGCAGCGTAACAGGCGAAGAATCAGAATATAAAAAATGGGCTAAATGTAAATCGTGTAAACAGGTAATGATTGTAGACATTAGCGACATTCTGAAAAACAATAGTTTGACACTTGAAGGTATTGAAAATGAAGAGTGCAAAAAATATTCGCCTTTAAACACTTTTGAAGTAGGAGAAACTATATATCACGAAAATTGGGATGACTTTGGAAGGGTAGTTTCAAAAGAAACTCTTACCAATGGTAACAGTTCTATTACGGTTGAATTTCAAAAATCAGGTTTAAAAAAACTTATTGAGTCACTAAATAACCAAGAAGCGAGGTGAAATAGTTTGGTCGGTATATCAGTCGGTGAGAACGAATCCATCGATAAAGCATTAAGAAGATTTAAGAAGAAATACGAAAGATCCGGTGTTCTTAAAGAATACAAGAAAAGAACATTCTTCGTGAAGCCTTCTGTGAAAAAGAGGATGGAAAAAATTAAAGCAGCCCGGCGCTACCAGCGATCCGATGAATATTAGTTTTTGAAACCCCTCTTCGAGGGGTTTTTTATTACTTCAAGTGGAGAACAGGTTCTATTACTGAAGGTTCTTTTTCTTTCGTATAATATTTTTTAAGATGCTTGATAACTGCATTGTAGGCTTCATCAACCGTGTCGCACATTGTGAACAAACTCAAATCGGATTTACTTATAGTGCCTAATTCTACAAGTGCATCAAAATTAATTATTTTATTCCAGTACTTTTTGTCATAAATAATCACAGCAAGCTTTTTTCTTATTTTATTCGTTTGCACTAGAGTAACAATTTCAAAAAGTTCATCCATCGTTCCAAAACCACCCGGGAAAATCACCAGTGCTTTAGAGAGATAGGCAAACCAAAATTTTCGCATAAAGAAATAATGAAACTCAAAACTCAAATCAGGTGTAACGTAATTATTTATAAACTGCTCGAATGGAATACTAATATTTAAACCAATAGAGTATCCACCTGCTCTCTTTGCTCCCTTGTTAGCTGCTTCCATTATACCGGGTCCACCACCAGTACAAATTATGAACCTGTTAGCCTCTGTTTCAAGATTTAAAGACCATTCGGTTATTCTTTTAGAAAGTTCAACTGCGTCTTCATAATATCTTGACATATCAAGATAATTTTGTGCTTCCCGAAGTTTTACAGCAAAATTTTCTGTCTGTTCAGGATTTGAGGATTTTATTTTATTATAATCTTTTTGAGCATCTTTCTTTGCTTTTAATCTTGCAGAACCAAAAAAAACAATAGTATCCATCACTTTATGCTTTTTAAATTTACTCTTTGGCTGAAGATATTCTGTTAATATTCTTATTATTCTTCCATCAGAAGAGTTTAAGAAATCAAGATCCTGGTAAGCTTTAGTTGGTTTTTTCATGTCGATTATAAAAAAATTTTAATAAGAAATTCGTTGGATGTTTAAGTGGAGAATAATTTATTTGCAGTGAGTATTTGTTTATGTTTGAAGAGTTATACAATATTATTTTTATTCATTTCAACTTCAAATTAACGATAAATAAAATAATAATTAAATGAAAGTTCTAACTTCTCTTATTCCATTGTTCTTTTTTTACAATTTTGTTTTTGCTGAAATACCGGAGAAGGTTATAAGTAAAATTGAAGAATTAATTTCTGAAGCACCCTCCGGTACCAGAACTGCTATGATGATTTATAATCCACTTACAGAGGATACTATTATCAGCATTAATGCTTCTGAGTCAATGATTCCTGCCTCTAATACAAAGTTGTTCACCACTTCAGTTGCCCTGGAGTTGATGGGTGGGGATTACTTACTGTCTACGAGGATACTGGCAGACGATAATGACTTTTCAGATAGCATAATTGAAGGAAATATTTATATCAAAGGATTCGGGAATCCAACATTCGAGTCTGACGATCTTGATTCGCTGGTAA
>JAPHUI010000081.1 GCA_026193755.1 Ignavibacteriaceae bacterium
AAATATAATCAATATGTATTTTGGATGAAATATATTTAACACAAATATCAAAATTTGATATGCTCTTTTGACCATCCACGTAAATTCTACAGTACCTTTATCTATAAATAAAAGGTAAAGACATATCTTCACACAGCTTGATCAAGCAGGTAAGACTGTGGTCGAAATAGAATCAGCGAAATTCTATTGTTTGATATAAACTCTTGAAAAGCCATCATAATTATTATCGGCAATAACAAGTGTATCATTTGAAAGATAGGTAATAACTTCAGGTTCTTTACTGTTTTCATAAACAATAAAATCAAATTCATCTGTCGAGTAAATAGATTCTCTTTTTTCAATTTGAAAATTGGTAGCGCTTATTAAGCTGTCGTTATATAAAAATGAGACAGAATTATTTTTATTAAAAACAATTAGGTGTCTTTCGATTTGTGTATCGACCTCGTTTATATCACCCGCAATTCCACCGGATTCATTTACTAATATCCACTTGCCATTCAGAGGTAGATTAGAATTTTCAGTGACTGCTGTTTTACAACTAGTCAGAATAATTACAGCACTAATTAATAAAACATATATCTTGTTCATCATTTAACCCCAATTGAAAATTAACACAAAAACATTAATAATTTTATTTGCTAATAACCAGAGGTCACAATAACAGACAGCTCTTTTTTTTCTGTGTCCAGAATAGCAAATATTATATCATTTAAATTATCAACTTCATCACAGGATCTTGTTTCTGTAGCATTAAGCACATCATCACCAGCAGTTTTGCAATAATAATAACCATTTTCTGTTTCTGTGGGTATTAGCTTATCCTTAAACCACAACTTACTTTTGCATTCAGGATCTATGGGAAGTTTTTTTAGCCCCTTAGTCTGCATATTTTTTATCCATTCGTTCATATCTTCATTACTTAACAAATACTTTGCAGAAATATTTAAGCCTTCTCTTTGCCCAAAACCAACCATTGTAGGAAATCCATCATAGGCAATCATTTCTGCGTCGTCGGGAATATCAAAATGTTTTTCTAATGCAGATTTATCTGAACTATCAGTTAACCATTGGCAGGAGTTCGTAACAAGTAATAATAGAAAGAAAACAAAACATTTTTTCATTATTAAGCCGGTCTACAGTTTAAGACGCTTACAATTTAATGGTGTTCCTGATTAAAAAAGAAAAAAGCATCAAACAACTCTTGCCAAAACATCAGGTGTTTCTGTTAATAAACTCAGACTTTCTTCCCAATTGCAAAAATCCGTTCATTGCTTATCTCGAAATCATAAGGTTTTCGTTTATCAAAGAATTCCAGGAGAAAGCCCGCCCCACTAAAGTAAGCTACAATTTCCTCCGGCGTAAAGAGAGTTGAGTAAATTTTAGTTTTTATTTCCAACAGGTTATCGATGTATCCCTCATTAGTGCCTGCCTTAACGGCCACCAGCAGATAACCATCAGGTTTAATCACTCTGCGGAACTCAGTGAATATTCTGTTCACATAAATTTTTGGAGTATTTATTATTGAGTAAAAAGATATGAGACCGTTAAAAGAGTTATCATCAAAAGGCATACTGCTGATATCTGAACATTCAAACTTCATATCTGGATTGTATATGCGTGCAAACTCAACACATTTTTCTGATATGTCTACGCCAACGACTTTAATTCCCTTATCAGACAGGTATCTTCCAATATGTCCCGAAGGACCGCACCCAGCCTCGCAAACAAGCGAGTCCTTGTTGAATCTGATAGCAAAAGAATCAAGCAGCTTCCGGTCGTATTCTTTTTTATTAATTTCGTTATGGAAAAGGTCGTGGTATTTTTGAGCAGCAAGGTTGTATGCCTGTTGAGTGAATGAGTTTATTTTTTCAAGGGGCTCCATATTTGAGGAATAGTTATGTTATTATTTTTTCTTTAAGATCTTTTTCAAGAAGTGAATAAATTATGCTGTCAAGAAATTTGCCGTTGAATAAGTAGTTCTCTCTAAAATATGCTTCTTTTTTAAAGCCGATCTTTTCTAATACCCTTTTGGATTTTTCATTACCGGGATTTACATTTGCCTCAATACTGTGGAGCTTCATATTGTTAAAACCAAACTTTGCCATTCTCTTCAGAGTTTCATGCATATATCCCTTTCCCCAATATTCGGGTTTAAGAGCATAACCGATTTCAGCCCGGCAATGTTCGGGAATTATCCTGAAGAATCCGAAGTAGCCAACAAAACTAGTTGAAGGTTTTTCAATAATCGCCCAGTTAATTCCGGTTTCTTTTTTATAAAATTCTTCAACTGATCGAATCAGTTCTTCTGCATCTTCAATTGATTCAAATCTAGTTACATCCATAAATCTCATAACATCATCGCTAGACCGGATGCGAAATAGATCTTTTGCATCGCCAAGTAAAATTTTACGAAACACAAGTCTTTCGCTCTCAAATTCGGGGAATGTTTTAAAAACACTTTTATCTATTTCTAGGATCATTTAGTAATTAAATAATAGTTTTTGTTTCTTTCCTTAATTGCACCATATGGTGCAACTTCCCACATCAAAGCGATAGCGGTTGGAATATGGAGTAACATTTGGTTAAGCATACTTACCTCCTTTATTATTTGCCTGCAACTTAAATTAAAAATAAAAAAGCATCAACTTTACCGAAACATATTGAAAAATTTGGATTGGAATCTTTAGTTTCCTTTTTATGACCTCATATTTTTCCACTGTTTTCCGAATTAATTCTTTCTTTATGTTTAATGGAAAGGAAGTCTTAGATTACAAAGAATACATATTCACAAATTTTGAAAGTAAAATGAAATTATCACGCAGAGAATTTTTTGTTAAATCCGTCAGTGCAATTGCAGTAGTTTCGGCGTCCGGGCTTATGACTACAATTATTAATAGCTGTACTAATAATAATCCAACAGCACCTTCCAATACTACTCCTTTAAGTACTATCCAGGGTACTGTTGTAAATAATGAAATAAGTGTCAGTCTTGGGGCATCTTCTCCCATTGCAAATAAAAATACCCGAGCACTTGTTCTATATAACAATGGTGCGGGAGCAATCATTGTAGAACATAATTCAGATGATTCCTATAAAGCAATTTCAGGAATTTGTACACACCAGGGATGCATTGTTTCTGAATTCGAAGGAAGCAGTAATGACTTTGTTTGTCCATGTCATAATTCAAGGTTTGATTTGAATGGGCAGGTTGTTCAGGGACCGGCATCCACTAATTTAGCAGGATATAATACAAGGATTGAAAATAATTCTTTAATTATAACTCTCTAATATTTCATTCAATTATTTATGGGCACGAATTAAACTTAGTCCCAATTGAGAAAAGCATAAAAGTAAAAACATTTGCAACTTTTAATAAACCCTTGCGAGCATAAATTTATTTTTTTAAAACTTACTAATCCTCGGTAATCCCTTTTAACCCGTATATTTTTACTTTCTTTTGTTTTCCTTTCAATTGAAGCTCACCCACAAATTCGGATTTCAGATATTCCGGCACCTTAATGTTTTCCAAAATATAGTTACTAATTAAAAAACATTGGTTGTGTTTGTTGCATTCATCCTGGATTCTTGAAGTTGTATTCAAAACGTCACCGTGGTAGACAATTTCTTTTTTAATGCTGCCTATCCATGTAACAGAAACCTTTCCGGCATGTAAAGCTGCTTTAAATTGCGGGTAAACCCCGTACTTATTCAAATAACTTTCTTTATTTAATTCGATATTGTTTTTTATATCAAAAAAACAATTTATGCACCTGGAATGTTTTATCCCATCTGTCAATGACCAGGTTAGAACTATTTCATCACCTATGTATTGATAGATTTCAGCTTTTGACATAAGAATGGCGCCTGTCATATCGTGGTAATAATCAATTAGAAAAGAGCTGTATTTAATGTTGCCGATTTTTTCTGCAATAGCTGTAGATGAATTTAAATCAATAAACAAAAATATTTTATCAATCTCTTCGGGACGGTGATATTTACCAGTAATGTACTTTAATAAATCTCCTGGCCTGTGCAATCTTTTTATCTGTATCAGAGAAATCGCCAAAACTGATATAAAGGTTATAATACCGAGATCTCTCAAATAGTTTTCTTTGTAAAAGGCGAAGTATATTGATTCACTGAGAGACAAATCCGAAATAAAAAACTTACTAATTGAATTAATTGATAATTCAAAAAAAGCAAACACAGCAGAATAAACCACTGTGCGAAATAAAAGGAGAAACAGGTAGCTCTTTTTTCTGAATTTTTCGAGAAACAGGAATTCTTCACAAATTCCAACTATGGTACCGACCAAAAGACCTATTATCATTCCTCGTATAGTCGGAAGATAAATCTCTATTCTGTCAATATATTGAAGTGCTAATCCGATCCCGGCCCCAACAACAGTTCCAATTATACTGTAGTATGAAACGTTCTTTAATTTATATTTTCTTGTTACAAACATTTTATCGGGGAAACAGAGTTAAAAATTATTCTGAGTCAGTGCTTAATATTTAACCAAAATAGAAATAAATAAAAAGTTTTTAAAGAAATTGATTTTTGTGTTTAAAAAAACCACAATTTATAACTATAACCTGAATGAAAACGGTAAAGAATTATCCCCGCATACCAAGGTACATACCTCCAATATATGGAATCAACCAAAACATCCACACGAAAATACTGAAGCGATGAAAGCGTGTTAGCATTCTTTCACTTCCCTTTCTTACAACATAAGTTGCCCAAACAGCGTGAAAAAACATTAACCATAGAGCTATTTGTCCTGTTAAAGTATGAGGCTCGCTCAAATCAAACGGACCCTTTGCCATCAGGTGCATAGCCCACGTACCTGAAACATCAAACGTAAAACCAATCCAGAAAGCAACTACATGCCACGATTTAAGATAACGGGCAAGTCTTTCTGCCCACACACCAAGTGAATAAAAGAATAATGCTGCAGTTATCAAAATAGCGGAGATAATCACAGGTGAACTCATCGATTTAACTTTTTACTAAAGATAAAAACGAGGAAG
>JAPHUI010000320.1 GCA_026193755.1 Ignavibacteriaceae bacterium
AAAACGGGCGCGAAACCCAGCCAAAATTTTCGCCACCTATTCTATTTAGCTTTGTCTGTTCTGCCTGCTCTAATAATTTAATATTCTTTTCCTGGAATTCAGTTTCATAACTTATAAACTCATGCCATGCTTTAGAGAAATCTTTTCCAAATACTTTTTTAAACTTTCCTTCGAAGCCGCTGTATGCCTCTCCCTCTCCTGTTCTAAACCAGTCCAGAGTTTTTTCTGTTCCATAAACAATTGAAAGATAGGCGATGAATCTGCCTCCGTACAGGTAGAAGATATTTTCTAAATAAATTGAATTATAACTTTGAATAGTTTCCAGATCCATTGTCGAAGAAATTTTTTTTCCTTCCTGCACCAGGGTTCTGAAGTACATTTCATCGAAGCTGCCGATCACTCTTCCATATCCGCCACTTAACCAGGTCTCAAAAAACATAGCTATTGCTTCCTGATACCAGCGTGGTGTATAACGGTTATAGTTTGTTAGTAAACTGTAAAAAATAGAAAGAGGCTGAGTTTTTTCCGGCGGCACCTTTCCGAAGATTTTTCTGAAAAATGATTCAATTCCGACCTGCGCATCGTTGACTATTACATGAACAAGCTCATGGCTTAACAGCCATTGAATTCTTTCATTGTATGGCACAAATTCGTAACCCGGTTCCAGAGGTTCAATCTCAAGCCTGATATAATTCTGCGGCGTGGTGCTTGTTGCAGCAAACCCATAATCACTAACATCGTAAATGTTTATTATTATTCTATCATTAGGAGTGTAATCAAATAGTTCCGATAAAGGTTTAAAAGCTTTTTCAGCACTAATTAAAACATCATTAACAAGATAAGAATAATACTCCCTGTAAATAACTCTGAAATGCTCACTTTCCCTAGTTAACCATGGCGAATCTTCCCGTTCAAATAGATGTATTATTAATTCATTTTTATTTCCCCCGGTAAAAAATTCAGCAGCGATATTGCCCGGTTTTTTCATTATCCTTATTTCTACATTCCCGTTTTCGTTATTCACTCCTATATGTTTTACAAGTCTGGCCGGAACCAAATCTGAAAAGTTTTTTTCGAACGTTGAAGCATTATTAATTATCAATACAAATGAGTCCTGATCATCTTGCTTTAACTGAGCATTTACTCTAAGACTAGTATTTATATTTATATACGAACCCTTTTCATTATCGTTCGATGTAATACTCTGTACACTATTGATTTCATTCTGAAGTTTTGGAAGAACAATTATTCTTCCCGGGCTCATAACTACAAGCGATCTTTCAGTATACGAGTTGAATAACTCAAGGGTTTGATTTAATGGAACAAAAATAAAATTATTAACATAATGCGTTGAAGTTGGGAGCTGCTGGATTGCTAACCTTTCAGATATTTTTGAAGTAATTACAACAAAAGGATTTTTTAAAGTGAAACGAAGCGAAACCTCAGGAAACGATATCTCAATCACTTTGCCATCTTCCGATGTATTGTTATTTACTCCCAAAGCATCGGCTAAATGTTTAATAGAAATATAAATTGTCCCCTGATGATTGTACGATGGAATAGAGTGGCTATTCTCTCCATCAATTAAAGAAATCCAAGACAATTCCTGCGAGTAGAGAAAACCAGACAGGATAATAAACAGGAGAGATATTCTTAGCATATTAAATGAAAATAAGTATAAATAATAATATCATTTATTACGCCCTTCTAAAACAATGCAGGAAAGAATTTTAACACCATTATCTAATTACATAATAAAAATAAATACTTCTTTAAAATAAAAAAAAGCCCTCAATAAAGATTGAAGGCTTTACAAAGTAGACCTGGGGAACTTATTCAGTTTACCTTATCTAAATAAGACCAAAACCAGTACTTAAAACCATGGTGATTCTATTTTAAAAATATAAAATCACCCAGTTCATTAAGCTGAGGTGCTGATTTCAAAAAGATGAAATCTCCTAGCTCGTTAAGCTGGGGTGCTGATTTCAAAAAGATGAAATCTC
>JAPHUI010000304.1 GCA_026193755.1 Ignavibacteriaceae bacterium
AGTTTTTTTGAAAGAATCATTGCGGCGTTGCAGGAAAGATCACCATGAGATTCCATCTTGGGAGTATCAAATGCAAGATCTAACTCACCTAAATAAGGTAATTGCTGTTTAGCTTGTTCAAATATTTTGTAAAGATACTTTTTCAATTTATATGATAAACTTTAAATGAAATCTGATATGCAAACTTATTAAAGAAGAAGGCTGGAAAAAACTGAACTGAAGAAAATGTTATTGATTACCCCGAGGTTCCGACTTTTTTTTCTAAGGGATCCGTCATCTTTTCGGTTGGAGCATCTCCCCATAGTTTTTCAAGATTATAGAACTCACGTGCTTCTTTTTTAAAGATATGGACAACAACATCTACATAATCCATTAAAACCCAGCTAAGCGCTTTTAATCCCTCTTTATGCCAGCACTTTATTCCTTCATCGGATAATGCTTTGTCAACCTGATCAGAAATTGCTTTAACCTGAGTATCTGAATCAGCAGAGCAGATTACAAAATAATCGGTGAATGAAACCAATTTACTTAAATCAATAGTTACAACGTTAAAACCTTTTTTTGTGAAAATGAGTTCGGAAATTCGATGCGCTAAGTCTTTTGAATTCAATTTAACCTCTTTTGTAGTGGAATTAAATTTTTGTAATCTTTTCCCAGTATAAATGTAACATCAAGCAGATATTCCGGATTAACCTGTTGAATAACGTTTTCGTGATTCAAACCAACAACCGCAGCAACTTTTTCAGCGTTCTGAATTTTTTCGTTTCTACTAATAACAATGCTGTTCTCTATTTCAAACGATCGGTAATTTCCCAGTCTCACAACATCAAAACCTTTAGCTCTTAAGTAATCAGTAAGTTTATCTGCTACGCCACTTTTCCCACATCCATTTAATACTTCAACCTGAATTTTACTAACAGTACTATCCTTTGATGGCTCATATTGATTATCGCTATAATAACCGGCGATGGTTTTGGTTAAGGAATATCCTAAATAAATATTAATGAAAATTAAGATAATGATCGAGGCATTGAAGGTAAGGCTTTTTGAGAAGTTCTTCTTTTTATTGTTAGAAATATTTATTCCTTTCACCTATTAAATATTAGATTCTTCTATTTATTTTCAAATGGTGAAATTGACTGAGAATTGTATCCTCCAAACATAAAATCGAACGGAGTACCATAGCCATAGAATGGATGATAATAACCATAGCCGAATGGCATAGTTCTGTATTGCAAATGCACTGAGAAATCTTCCCAGGGATGATAGTTAATTGCTGCATTGCTTATATATATACCTGAAATATCTTTCCCGAACTGATCACCAAATGTGCTGTACGGTGAATACATTACACTTACATCTAATTGTACATTCAAATTGCTCATTAACCTATAGAACATACTATTTGTATAAGTAGTCAGAGAAACACCTTGTCCTGCAAAAGAGGAATAGCTCATGCTGAATGAATGTCGCATTATAAAATCATCCGAATTGATAAATCCGAAAAGAAAATTTGAATTCTCGGTGACAATACCATCTTTTACACTCTTAGGTTCAAGACTATTATCTTTAAACTGAGCGTTAATGCATGAACTTGTTAGTAACACAAATAATATAAATGCTGTTTTCAAATCATAACCTGAAATTTTGTTTCAATTTTATATAAATAACTTATTAAATGCAACAATAATTCTTTACACTCCGATTATAAAATCTTTGTAATTTTATTTTTTTTATCAACCAGAACCACCTTTGGCTTAAAATTCTTAGTTTCATTCTCCAAGACCTGAACATAACTGACAATAATAACCTCATCACCTACAGCTCCAAATCTTGCTGCGGGTCCATTAAGACATATCGTGCCGCTTCCTGCTGGACCTTCAATAGTATAAGTATCAATCCTGGAACCATTATTAAAATTTAATATCTGAACTTTTTCGTAAGGTAATATATTTGCTGCTTCCAGCAAGTCTTTGTCAACTGTGACGCTTCCTTCATAATAAAGTTCCGCCTCAGTAACCGTAACCCGATGTATTTTAGACTTTAACATTTCTCTCTGCATTGAAGCATTTTCCTTTTAATTCTACATTCAAATATACCGATTGCAAATTCTCAGTTTCAAGGGAACAATTCGGTTTAAACCTTAAGTTAACAGTAATTATCAGCATAAATAGATAATTAACAACTAATAAAATCAGACTTCAACCGTCATTTCTATTTCTACAGCAGAATTCAG
>JAPHUI010000399.1 GCA_026193755.1 Ignavibacteriaceae bacterium
CGCATTTCCCAGTTAATAAATGATCCTTCCACTAAATAAGGTTGATATTTGATAGTACTATCAGGATTATAAACTATATTATTCTTATTTACACTTGTCTTTGTATATCTTCGGATTTGTGATGCAGTGAGAGGTGTATTTGCGTCGAGATAGCCTATTTCAAAAAAGTTACCGAATGGAATAACATAGCTAAACTGTATACCTTCATTTACAAAAATATTGTTATGATTCTGCGAACCTTTAATCTCTGTCATTGCATCAACTCCAAGAAAAATACCTCCCTTAAAACCGAGTATGTGAAAATTAACTTCAGTAAAATTTGTTTCAAGCGCACCGGAGTAAGGAGTACCGAGACCAAAAGATATTCCCACATCTTTCTTTAAAGGAACACCGAAACGTTCACCACCCATCATCTGGAAATATGGATTAATGTAACCTAACGATGGTGATATCTGGAATACCGTAGGAGGAACCAGTATCTTTTCAAACCTTAATTTATTGATCACCCTTGTATAAAGGCTTCCAAAGTTTATTGTCTCTTCAAGGTTCAGCTTAAACGGGTAAGTTATAATCCTCGCACGCAGTTCAGGTTTTAATGCCAGGAATGGATAGAGAGCACCCTTAATTGATATAGTTTGATTATTCGCATCCCTGATGTCAACTACTATTTCCGCCTTAGGGTCGGGAGGATCAATAAATAATTGCTCCTGTATATGGATGAAAAGGCTATCATCGAGAGGTTCCATCTGGTAATAATTGATTGGTTCTTCATCTTCCTGTGCAAGGATTACAGGGGTATAAAGAATGAAATATGTTGATAATAACGCCAGGTAAAGTAGTGTTCTCATCCGTATAACTTTATTTTAATGAAATTTAGATTACTAATTACAACGAGATTTATACCAAAAACAATTCTTAGATATTATTGAAAATTATTAAAATGAAGTGGCTATGAAATGAAAATCTTCTTCAAGTTAGTCAATTTTACCTTTTGTAAGGGAATAATCCACCTTATTTTGCTAAAGAGTTTTACACTTCCAAATATATAAGAAATAAGTAAATATACTGAATGATTTTATTAATTTTTTCAGGAAGTCATTAATAGGGATTATTATTTGATAGCACAAAATTTATAACTAAATTCGCTTACTAAAAATTAACTTACGAATATGATGCGTATTATTTTTCATTTCAGTTTTATAATCCTTTATTCTTACCTTTTTGCGTTTAATACATTCGCACAGGACGAAGATTATCAGGTGGGTTTGAACCAGGGTAATTTCCGACAGACTCAGGGAGCTTATTATGATTATTCCGACCCGGATGGTTTGAATATAAAAGTTTCCGTTTGGGGATATGTAAAATTCCCGGGGAGATATGTAATTCCCGTAAGAACTGATATAAGAGACCTTATCTCTTACGCAGGTGGAATTAATGATGATGCCTATCTTGATGAAATAAGAGTGTATAAGGTACTACCAGATTCATCCCAGGAGATGCTGAAATTTAATTACGATGACCTGTGGTGGAATGAGAATCTTACTCAGGATTTAAAACTTTATAAGATGGAGCCGGGTGATGTGCTTGTTGTGCCCGGAAGGAACCGTCTTTATTGGGAGAATTATCTTTCTCTGGGTCTTTCGATTGTAGGCATATTAATTTCTTTGACTACTCTTTTAGTTACGGTGAATAAGTAGTCATCAGTCCAACGTCCATGGTCAAGAGTCCAATGTTACAAGTGAAGAGTCAGTAGTAAGTAGATTTAACAGCGATTGTCATTCCGGTCGATCTTGTTTTAACGGGAGAAGAACCGGAATCATCAAGCTAGTTTTTATAAGAGTTAATATTAATAGTTTATAACAAACAATTTTAAAAAAATAATGCCAAATAACGATTTACAGGATATTTACGGTATACAAGAATCAAACACTTTAAAAGATTATATAAGATTAATCAGAGCAAACTGGGTACCTGTAGTATTGATTACACTTGCAGGTTTTATTGTAGCCATCTTATACGCAGTGAATGCGACGGATATATATAAGTCTACTGTTGCTATCAGAATAGTAAAGCCACAGGGTGGCAACGTGTTAACTTCTCCTTTGCTGCCGGAATTTGTTGATTGGGGTAATGACAGGTTCATAGCAAACGAGATGGAGATAATGCAATCTTTTACTGCACGGCAGAGGGTTGCAGCGGCTTTAATCGACAGTTTTTACCGTGATCCTGATAAGGGCAGATATTTCGTCTTACTGGATCAGGAGCCGGATAAAGAGAAATCTGAAAGTAATATTAAAACAATTAATCAACTTGCAAATTCCCTGGCTAATGTTTCAATTGATCAGAAGAGAGGCCTGGATATTGTGGAATTGAGCGCACTTTCTCCATCAGCATATGAAGCAGCACTTATTGCTAATGTTTATGCACAAATTTACAAAACTCTTAACCTTGAGCAGAACAGGAACCAGCTTACAATTGTTACAAACTTCCTCGATGAACAGAGAAAAGAAAAATATGATGAGCTTAATTCATCAGAAGAAACCCTAAGGGAGTTCCAGGAAAGAGGAGGACTGATAGCACTTGATGAGAGAGCTTCTTCTTTAATTAATGTTCTATCTCAGTTCGAAGCTCAAAAAAGCGCAACCCAGGTAGACCTGATGGCTTCCGACAAAGTGCTGGAAAATCTCAGGAAGGAACTAAAAGCACAAAATCCCAGGATGGCGGACTATCTAACAAGTCTTACCTCACAGAAATATATAACAGCAATACAGGAAGAAATTGCGAAGCTTGAAGTGAATAAGCAGGTTGCTATGTCCAGGAAAGATGGATTAAATGAAAATTCACCTGTAATTCAGGAATACGATAGAAAAATTAATGAATTGAGAAAACAACTGGACAAAGAGCTGGAAGTTTTGAAAGCCGGAATATTTGCCAGCAGTCCTGAAGAAGTTAAAGTATTAACACAAAAGATTATCGCCGAAGAAGTAAAGAACCAGTCTCTTGAAACCTCGATTAAAGAGTTAGATAAAATTGTACAGGGCTACGAAGCGCGTTTTATGAATCTCCCCAAAAATGCAATTGAGCTTGCAAGGCTTAAAAGAAATTCTGAAGCTTTAGAAAAACTTTATTTGATGATAGAGCAGAGATACCAGGAAGCACTTATAAATGAACAATCACAACCTGGAAATGTACTGGTAATTGATAACGCAAGAGTTAGTTCAAAACCTTCGAAACCAAATCGTACGCTTATTATACTTATAGGCTTGCTATTGGGCGGAGGTTTAGCAGTAGGTTACGTTTTTGTAAGAAATTATTTTGATGATACGGTTAAAACCCCCGATGATATTGAGAATAGAAAAATAAATGTTTTAGCATGGGTGCCTTATTTTGATCATTACCTTGGTGGCCGGGATGACTTAGAGTTTGTTGTAGAGAAGAGACCTGATTCAATCCCAAGTGAGGCTTTTAGAGCTTTGCGTACGAGAATTCAGTTTTCGCGTGTAAATACCGAGTCTCTGAAAACAATATTAATTACATCATCAGCACCGCAGGAGGGCAAAACTACAATTGCCGTTAATCTTGCAGGAAGCTTTGCCCATTCAAAAAAGAAAGTTCTATTAATTGATTGCGATTTAAGAAAACCTGCTGTTCATAAGTTATTTGGCAGGGAGAGGATACCGGGTTTAATCGATTACCTTACTGGTAATGCAAAACTTGATGAAGTACTTATCCAATCTGAAGTTGCGAACCTCAGCTATATTACTTCAGGGACAATTCCTCCGAATCCTGCAGAGATGCTTGATTCGCAGGAGATGAGAGCCTTCCTTAAAAAAATGCGTGATGATTATGATCTTATCATACTCGACTCACCCCCAATAATTGCAGTTACTGATAGTGAAATTCTTACCAGCATGGTGGACGGAACATTGCTGGTAGTTTCAGCCTCAAATACTGAAATAGAAATGATGGAAAGATCAGTTGAACTGATCAGAAGAGAGAACACACAATTTCTTGGTACAGTTCTTAACAACTTTAGTTATAAAGCTGGTTACGGTTCTTACTATAAATATTATTATTATTATTCTCGCCCCGAAGCGAAAACATAACTTAGTACTGTGTCAGATGTCCTAGGTCCAGAGTCATTTTGTAAAATAAAATATTTGAAATGAAGATTGAGAAATTTGAAGATTTAGAGTCGTGGAGGGCGTCTCGAGATCTTACAAATAAAGTTTATTCAATTACTAGTAGGGGAAAGTTCCATAAATCAATTAAATAAACTAACTTTGATCATCTTACCCTTTACTACAGACTCCTAAACAATTAACATCGAAAATTTTATAGTGAAG
>JAPHUI010000241.1 GCA_026193755.1 Ignavibacteriaceae bacterium
CCGGAACGATGACTTATAACGTTTGTGTAGCCTGCCGATTTTGCCATCTCAATTGCATCAAGAGTTTCAGTCAGAGTTCCAATTTGATTTACCTTAATAAGAATTGAATTTGATATTCCCTCTTCAATTCCTCTGATAAGTCTTTTCGTGTTTGTAACAAATATGTCATCACCAACCAGCTGAATTTTATCACCAAGTTTATCTGTAAGAAGCTTCCATCCATCCCAATCATCTTCAGCCATTCCATCTTCTAAAGAAATAATAGGATATTTGTTTACCCACTCAGCCCAGTAATCAACCATTTTCTCAATAGGAATTTCCTTGCCGGGTTCAGATTTAAATAAGTGATAAGCATTTTTTTCTTTCAAGAAAAACTCGCTCGCCGCAGGATCAAGAGCTATAAAAATTTCCTGGCCAATTTTGTAACCTGTCTTTTGAACTGCTTCAAGAATAACCTCAATTGCTTCCTCATTGGAACGTAAACTTGGTGCAAAACCTCCTTCATCGCCAACAGCAGTGTTTAGTCCTTTTGATTTCAAAACAGAAGCTAGCGAGTGAAATGTTTCTGCACCCATTCTGAGAGCTTCTGCAAAGCTTGGTGCACCGACAGGCATAATCATAAATTCCTGGAAGTCAACATTATTATCGGCGTGCTTTCCTCCGTTTAAAATATTCATCATCGGAACAGGAAGTGTGCGTGCATTCGTTCCGCCAATGTATCTGTAAAGCGGAAGATCGAGTGTCTGTGCAGTAGCTTTTGCACACGCAAGGGAAACTCCTAGTATAGCATTTGCACCAAGGTTAGATTTATTTTCTGTTCCATCTAGATTTATTAAAAGTTGATCAATAGCAACCTGGTCGGCAGCATCTAGCTCAATTATCTGATCAGCAATTTTTTCATTTACATTTTCAACTGCTTTCAAAACTCCCTTACCATTATAGCGAGCTTTGTCTCCGTCTCTCAGTTCAACTGCTTCATGTTCTCCAGTAGAAGCACCACTTGGTACTGCAGCCCTTCCAATTATTCCACTTTCCAGCATTACTTCTACTTCGATTGTGGGATTACCTCTTGAATCCAGTATTTCTCTTGCCAGTACATCTACAATTGTCGTCATTTTATTCTCCGTGTAAGTTTCAATTATTTTCAAAATTTGTGAGTGGAAAATTACCGAACTCGTCTTGGCTAAGCAAGCCAAAGCAAGAGGTTGAAAGAAAATGAAAGAAATTAAGCAGTTCAATACTTTGATTACTCTATTGCATTATTCATAGAATCCTATATCCGACCATCAAAAAAATATTGTTAGTTGAGTAGTTTAATTTATCTTTCAACCCCATATTATTTAACTTATTTAAAAATGAAAGAGAAATACAGTTTCAGAGCTTACCTTGCATGGATAACTATTTGCATGGTTTGGGGAACTACATATCTGGCAATAAGAATTGGAGTAGCAGAACTTCCTCCAATGTTATTTGCAGGATTCCGATGGTTGGTAGCCGGCTTATTAATGACTATTCTTTTAAATTTAAGAGGATACACACTTCCAAGACTTAATGAGCTAAAGCATCTGGCAATAGTTGGAATATTACTTATCGGGGTTGCAAACGGTTTGGTTGTCGTTGCTGAACAATGGCTGCCCAGCGGATTAACTGCCCTGATTCTAAGTTCGCTCCCTTTTTGGGTAGTTGGATTAGAATCGTTACTTCCTAAAGGACCAAAAATAAATTGGTTGATTCTTACCGGGTTATTTTTAGGAACAGCAGGTGTAATCTTAATTTTTGCAAAAGATTTAAATGTTACTGTTGAGTTTAATACTTTGCTTGGAGCTGTATGTCTCCTAGGGGGTGTAGTTTCATGGTCAGTTGGAAGTCTTTATTGGAAATACAAGCCGACAAATGTCCGACCATTAATGGGTGCGGCAGTTCAAATGCTGATTGCTGGAATATTACAAACACTTTTAGGATTCATACTCGGCGAACAAAATAGTTTTATTCTTACACAGAATGGATTCCTGGCTTTGGGCTACCTGATTTTATTTGGATCGATATTAGGTTATGCTTCATACATTTACTCAATTACAAATCTCCCTCTTTCATTAGTTTCAACTTATGCTTATGTCAATCCTATAATTGCTTTGATCTTAGGCTGGTATTTTCTAAATGAGCCCTTGACAATGACTGTTTTTATAGCAGCCGGTTTAATTCTTATTGGTGTAGCAGTTGTAAAAAGAGGGAGTACTCTCGCTGTAAGAAAATTAAATGTTACGACTACTCAAAGCAGTTAATTTATTTAAGCTTTGTATCTTTTCCTTCAATTTTTCATCTAACTTTTATGATAAAAATGAACCTTGAAAAAATTATATCTACCGCTAAAAAGAATAAGTATTCTATAATCAACAGAGAAGAATTAGAGAATCTCTTATCGCAATCACAAACAATTATTGAAAAAGATACTCATATCTCTGATAAAATCCGTCTGCTTCAGATGGATAATAATCTTATAATTCAAGAGAAGACTACGAAAGATGAATTGCTGATAAGATTTGTTAAAAGTAAAAAAGAAGCTGAAGATTTAATTGAACAAAGACTGGAAATCTATGATAAAATGTGGGATGGATGCGGCTGTAAAGTAGATTATTATGAGTAGTGTTAATGAACCTATTTTATTCTACCTCATATTTTCAAGTTCAGTCGCTGAAAGATTAAAATCTTCAGGGAATACCTGGTAGAATGCACTTAGTTGATGAATTGTTTTTTGCAATTCTTTGCATTCCGGTATTAGTGAAGACCTAAGTTTAAACTCAGCAGGCATTTTTAGAACAAGGTTATCATAAAGATCTTCAACTTCATCTTGTGCAATTTGCAGTGATAAACCTATGTTGTCATATATTTCCTGCCTTTTATCACTTAATCCTTTAAACGCACTAAGGTGTTTAATAATTACTTCTGAAAATAGTTTTAAAGTTCTGCAAATTATCTCCGGTTCAAATCCCTCAGCGAACTTTATTACTGCAATATCCTCGATATATTTAAGAAGTAAACTTCTATCACTGCTACGCACCGTTGCAAGCAGCAAATGATAAATTGCACTTATATAGCACTGCAACTCATTTAAAGGTAATTGTTTGTATTGTGTGAATTTTCCATCACGATTCTCCTCAATAATTATTTGATTCAGATTTGTTAGAATAACTTCTTTCTGTTCAATCAGCTTTTCATATATAATTAGATTGGTTCTGCTCGCAACTCTTTTAAGAGTAGCTTCATTTTTTAACCTCCATGCGTCAGGGTGCCTCTTCATTTTTTCCAAAAGAAACAATAATCTTCGTGTTAAATGATATCTGGGTGTTGGGTGCCAGTCAAGTGTAACTTGAGTATATATGGAACTAACAGCTAATTTCTTATCAACATATTTAATCATCCAGAATCTCTCAATGGGATTATCGCAAGTGAGTCTTAAAATTTGAAAAGCCTTTCTCAAAAACAATGCTGGATATGTAAAATACTTCGGTAGGTAAATTGGTTTTACTGCTCTTCCGAAAAAGTAATGAGTAGAAACCTCAAATATTTCTTTATGAGAAGTTGAACCATCTGGACTTGCGTTGTATATATCAAAGTCAGGGAGTTTATCAGACTTTACAATAATGGTTTTCAGCAGTATGCATAAATCACGAATATGAATGTATGGAACTGAAGAAAGCCCCTTGCCC
>JAPHUI010000288.1 GCA_026193755.1 Ignavibacteriaceae bacterium
CCATCAAAAAAAAGCTTAAAATAAAAACTACTATTGAACCGAACACAACAATCTTTCTGTGTGTTAATGCCCATCTCAAACCACCGCTGTATTTTTTACTTAAAATTTCAAAGATATGATTGAAGTAGTAAAGAGATTTATTAAGCGGATTACCTTTGGGAGATAGTGCCTCATCTTCTCTGTGCAGCCATTTTGAGGAGAGCATTGGGGTTAGTGTAAATGCAACGAATAAAGAGACGAGTACTGCCGCAGAGATTGTTATTCCAAATTGATAAAAGAATCTACCAACAATTCCCGGCATAAACGCAACGGGGACAAACACGGCAACAACCGTAAATGTTGTAGCCATTACTGCAAGCCCAATTTCTTCAGAAGCAGATTTTGCGGCTTCCATTGGTGTTTCGCCTTGCGACATGTGCCTGTAAATATTTTCTATTACCACAATCGCATCATCAATCAACAAACCAACTGCAAGTGAAAGAGCAAGCAGTGACATCATATTTAATGTAAAATTAAGAGCAAACATCAAAATAAAACTTGCGATTATTGATGTGGGAAGTGCAAGACCACTTATTACAGTTGCTCTGAAGTTTGCTAAGAAAAAATAAATCACAATTACTGCGAGAAGACCACCGTAAAGAATATCAAACAAAACATCATCAATTGATTCTTCGATAAATATGCTGTTATCTTGTGCAACGCTTACCGCAACTCCTGCGGGGATCTCTTTTTGTAATTTAGCCAGCTCCTTGTTTACACCATGTGCAACCTGAACCGTATTACTCCCGGATTGTTTAATGATATTCAATCCAACAGCAATTTTACCGTTAACTCTGGTTAAACTTGTTTGTTCTTTTATACCATCGACAACCCGTGCAACATCAAAGAGATACACAGGTTTACCATTTGGAGTTGCTACGATAACTTTACTAAAATCTTCGACATTCTTATACTTGCCCATAGTCCGGACTAAAAGCTGGCGCGGACCTTCTATAACATTGCCGCCCGGAATTTCAACATTTTGAGCTCCAACATTTTGAATGACATCCTGAATAGAAATATTGTATGCTCTTAATTTCCCGGCATCCACTTCGATCTGAACTTCTTTCTCTGCACCTCCAACCAAATCAACAGAACCAACACCCGGAATATTTTCCAGTCTCGGCTTAACAACATCTTTTGTAAATGTTGTTATATCTCTATCGGACATATTACCAGATACTGATAAATACATAATTGGTAAACTTGCGGGGTCATATCTCTGGATAACCGGATCTTCTATTTCCAACGGAAGTTTTGCACGCACAGCAGCAATCTTTTCGCGTACATCCTGAGCAGCGGTTTTTCCATTTATCTCGAGCTTGAATGCAATTATAACTATAGAAACATTTTCCTGCGAAGTTGATTGAATATAATCAACGCCTTCTACAGGATTGACGGCATCCTCGATAATCTTTGTAACATCTGTTTCTATTTGTTCAGGTCCTGCACCGGGCAAGACGGTTGTGATTACAACGAACGGAATATCAACATCGGGGTACAGATCAACATTCAGCTTTAGATAAGAAAATAATCCAAGCACAACTAAAGACATGATCATCATTGTCGCAAAAACCGGGCGTCTTATAGAGACATCAGCTAATTTCATTTTTTAATCCGAATTTCTTTTTAAATAATCTTACTATTATTTATTTGAAATAATAACTACTGTTCCATCTTTTAGATTACTCATACCAAGAGTTACAACCTGCTCGCCGGTTTTTAAACCTGAAGTTACCTCAATTAATTTACCATCAGTTAAACCGGTTGTGATAGGCTTATATAAGGCTTTATTATCATTAACCACGTAAACTCCATCGGTATCGTTTTCTTTATAAACAGATGAATATGGAATTGTTAACGCATTTTTCTTAGACTTCATATTTACTCTTACCCGGCAGAACATTCCCGGTTTAAACCACCTGTCATTAGTATTTGAAAACATTGCCTGCATTTCGAATGTACGGGATTGGACATTTGCAGATTTTGAAATCTGGAATACCTTTCCGGTTTGAATTATATCGGGGCTCATCTCAGAATAAATCTCGGCTGGTTGACCGACGTAGAAACTTGGCACATCAATTTCACCAACATTAAACTTAGCCTTCATTCTGCCGATATTTGCTACCGTTGCCAAAGGCATTGCAGGATTTGCAAGATCACCAATATTTACATTTATTGCTGTAACAATACCTGAAAGCGGAGAAGTTATTTCAACCGTACTGCGAGCTGCATCAAAATTTGCTTTTGCAACCTCATATTGAGTTTGAGTAGCATCGAATGCTTGTTGAGAAACCGCACCTACTTTTAATAAGTTTTGCATTCTTTCAAAATTCTTTTGTGCGTTAAGAAATGCGGCTTGTGCCTGGTAAAATTGCGATTGTGCGCCACCCTTATCCAATTCAAACAAAACATCCCCGACTTTTACATAATCCCCGACTTTTGTATTAACCTTCATTATTCTTTCGGGGATTTTAGCAATTATATTTGCCTGGTCTTCTCCTTCCAGAGTACCTGAAAAAGTCTTTGAAATTGTTAATTCCTTTACTTCAACAGATTGGGTTTCAACTGACACTGTGTCTGTATACGTAGTTTTATCGGTCGTGTTCTCTTCAGACTTTCCCCCGCAAGATTGAAAAATTAATATTGAAAACATTAATCCAACTAACCCCAGGGTTGCAAACTGGTATTTTAAAATTTGTTTCATATAATATTGATTCTCCTCTTTACAAGAAATATTAAATTTTTAATTTTCATTATCGCTGAAGGAAGAAAAATATTGAGGATCAGTTCTGCCAAGTAACTGGTCAAGCTCGAATTTAGTAATAAGATAGGAATGAACAGCTTGTACTCTGTTGAGTCTTGCCTGCCTCAGATCCTGATCTGCGTTTTGCAACTCAAGTTGACTTCCGGCGCCTTCCTTGTATCTTACTTTTGCTATATCGTAAGCTCTTTCAGCCAGTTTAACTGTTCTTGCTTGAACTTCCAGCAACGATTGAACCCTCTTAAGTTCCTGCACATTAGCTTTAACATTCATTACAGTATAATCTTTCAGCTGCGATAATTGTTCTTCAGTTTGTTTGTATGTAATAGTTGATTGCTCAACTGCATTTTTTGTTCGGTTTCCCTGCCAGAGATTGATAGAAAAACTAAGCCCAACTGTTGCATAATTATAATTTTGAAAATTCCATTGATCAGATGATCCGGCATAGGAGTAATTTCCAAATGCGGCAAGCGTGGGCCAGTATTCCGAAACATCTAATTGAATAAAAGCCTCATCAACCTGTTTTTTTAGATCCAGACTTTTGATATCGAAATTTGAAGCCAATGCTTCCTGAATAAGTTCGTCCTCGTTGCTAATATCAATCGAATCTAATTTAATCTCTCCGGATACATCAACATCTGCGGTCTGATCAATTCCAAGGGTAATTTTAAATCCATTAGTTGCGTTGATCAAAGCATTTTCTACCCTTAGTAAAACAGGTCTGATATTTTCCAGCTGAACCTCTGCCTGAAGTTTATCAAATTCCGATACCATTCCCTCGTCATAGAGAGCTTTAACATTATTAAAGTTTTCTTCAGCGTTGTTGAAACTTGAGTTCGTAATTTCTAAAACTGCCTTAGCAAGCAGCACACCATAAAATGCTTTCTGCACAGATAGAACCGTTTTAGAAACGGTATTATTTAATTCTGATTTTGCAAGTTCGTAATAAGTTTGCGAAGCACCGATTCCCTCGAAGACTGCCGAGCTGAACAAAATTTGGGTTAATGTTAAGGACGCCGAATAAGTATTGCTCTGAACAAATGACTGAAGCTTTGTTTCTACCGGAACGAATTTGCTCTCATCTTTCGGGATTACATTCTCATCAAACAAAATATTATACGTTGCATTCGTAAGCAGAGCTTCAAAATCGGGAAACGCCGTGAGCGGTTTCTTTAAAAAATGGGAAAAGTTTGCTGATGCATCAAGACTCGGAAGTGCGTATCCAAAAGCTTCTTTGACTGCTGCACGTGATTTTTCCGTATTCAGAACTGAAATATTAATATCACGGTTATTTCCCAGCGCTGTGTTTATCGCCTCATCTAAAGTATAAATTTTTTTCTGAGCATTTGCCAATCCGGGGAGAAGAAAGACCGATAGTAAAACAAATAACAAAAAACCCTTTTTCATTAGTAACTCACAGTTGATTAAAATTATTTAAATGTAGTAATAGGTAGTATGAAAAATAAATCATAAGAATAAGATGACGAGCATATTAGTTTTAGAACCAGTTACAAGATTTCCCTGACATACAAAGAAAAACAATCAAGAGAAAAATCATTATTTATAAAATGTAAAATTAGTTATTCCTTCGATAATATATAATCTAAAAATATTAGTTTGCGAAAAAGCTGTAAAAAAGAATTTTAAGTCTAGGGGTAAAATTAAATGCCTTATAGAAATTCAGTTTTGATAAGAATCACACTATCGTATATATTGGATGAAGGGGAGAACGGAATCCACAATTGGGTTTATCAAAAATTAAGTGATTTAGATTTAAATAACTTCCTCAGACCCCTCTCAGCAAGAGAGGGGTGAGGAGTGAGATAGAATTATTTCTTTATCCCTGCAATTTCTTCCATCATTGCAGTAGTAATTGATTTTGGTCTTTCTATAGGATAACCAAGAGCACGATCCCATATGATGTTAGATACAACACCAAGTGCTCTTCCAATTCCAAAAAGTACAGTGTAAAACTCATACTCGGTTAAACCATAATACCACTGAATTACTCCGGATTGTGCATCAACATTTGGCCAGGGATTTTTTGCTTTACCTTGTTCCAGCAAAATTGGTGGAGTAACCTTAAAAATCAAATCAACATATTTAAACAAAGGATCATCAGGTAAATGTTTTAGGCAAAATTCTCTTTGTGCCATGTAGCGCGGGTCGGTCTTTCTTAAAACTGCATGCCCGAATCCTGGAATCACCTGTCCACTACTTAGCGTATCCCAAACAAATTTTTTCATTTCTTCTTCAGTAGGAATTTTACCACCCATCTTTTCATAGACACCTTGCGTCCATCTTAAAACCTGTTCGTTTGCAAGTCCGTGGAGTGGTCCTGCTAGACCGTTTATCATTGCAGAAATTGCATAGTAAATATCCGAAAGTGCACTAGCTACGAGATGTCCAGTGTGTGCACTTACATTTCCACTTTCGTGATCGCTGTGGAGGATGAAGTACATTCTTGATACTTCATCATAAGGTTTCTTTATCCCCATCATATGAGCAAAGTTGCCGCCCATGTCTAGCTTGGGATCAGCTTTTATTATATCCGCTTTTTTGTACTTCAGCCTGTAAATAAATGCGGCAATGGTTGGAAGTTTTGCAAGGAGATTCATTCCGTCTTCATAAGTTGGCATCCAGTATTCCATTTTGTTAAGACCGGCATTGTATTCCTTTACGAATACTGATTCTCTTTGCATCGCAACAATAGCGGAAGAAAACATCGCCATGGGATGGGAATCAGGCGGCAGTTTTCTAAGCACATCGAATACGTACTCGGGCACGGCTTCTCTTTTTTTAAATTCGGCCGCAACCTCTATGGCATCTTTTTCGGTTGGAACCTCACCAGTAAGAAGTAAATAGAAAAATCCTTCAACATATGGCATCTCACTTCCGGGAACTTTTGGAAGTTTTTGCATAACTTCAGGAATTGTAAATCCTCTAAAGCGAATTCCTTCAAACGGGTCCAGATAAGAGATATCGGTCGTTAAACTTTTGACTCCTCTGGCGCCACCGATTACTTGTGAAATTGTTACTTCACCAACTTTTGCATCTCCGTGATCTTTTAACAGCTTTATAGTACGGGGTCGCCATTCCTCGATTTTTTTACCAAGTTTTTCTTTTAATACGGACATATTATCCTCCGATAATTGTAATTATTGTTCACTGAATAATGGATTAATTTGATTATTGTTTGTAAGATTTTCTATCAACATAAATATTTTCTCCGCGGGCTTCTTCCAAAGGAATGGACACCCAAATCGGGAAGAGAAGCGTGCCTTTCTTGACAGAGGTTCCCAAGGTTCCTCTTTTTACAAAAAACGAAAAATTTCTTAGTTCAATATATCAATAGTTTGGCTTATTAATCAAACATTATCGCTTTACCCAACCCTGCAGCAAAGACTTTTTTTTGTGGATAATTTTTGAGAATTGAGGCTCCCATCCAGTCGATAGCTTCTAAATCTCCATGAACAAGAACAATGTTATCCGATTTCAATGTGTTAATTATTGAGAGCAGTTCTTCTCTTTTTGAGTGAGCTGAAAATCTAAAGTTTCTTATTTCACATTTAATTTCCGTTTTTCTATCTCTTTCAGTGAGTTGAATTTTATCTCCTTTCTTTGCGTTAGCAATTATGCTGCCTGGAGTTGAGGGATCCATATACCCAACTGTGAATATTGCAAAATCTTTTTTCTGGAGAAATTGTTTTGCCAGCATAAAAGAATTGGTAGATTCTATCATCATTCCACTTGAAGCAAGAACTATTGAGGGAAATTTGAATAGTTCTTCAAAATCTGGTAGCGTTTTTAAATCTTTATGTGGAACGTCATGCAAAACCAAATCCTTTTCATTTCTTTTTACGACGAAACGATTGTAATCGTAAATCCTGTTTATTTTATTTCCAATTCCGCCGGTATAAATATCAACTTTGGTAATATTATTTCTTTGCATTTGAAGCCAGATGGTTGCAAGCATCTCCTGCAATTTTCCTAAAGCAAATACCGGAATTAGAACCGACCCTCCTTTATTAATTACTTTATTAATTGATGAAGCAAATCTTTCCACTTCTTTTTGCCAGACATTTAATCGTGAAGAGTCAGTTGCGCCGTAGGTTGTTTCAGTTATCAATAAATCAATTTTTCCTGTTGGCAGGTTCGCTCCGGATAAAATAGTTTGTGCCGATAAATTAATATCCCCCGTATAAAATATTTTTTTATTTCTATAATGAATAAGAATGCCAGCAGAACCAATAATATGTCCTGCATCATAAAATTCAGCTTCAATTTCTTCTTTACTGTTCAATATAAATTTTTCGTTGATAGGTTTATAGTTTATTGATTTTATAAGAAGATCAACTTCGTCACGCGAATAAACTTCAAATTCATTTTTCTTCACTTGTCTTTTTAATATTGAAATAGCATTGTGGAGAGTAAGTTCAGCTACTGCTCGTGTTTGTGGAGTGGTAATGATCTTCAAATGAGGAAATTTTTTTATTAGAAATGGAAGTGCATTCAGATGATCCTGATGGGCATGAGAAATTAAAACATAATCTGTTGGCCTATCCTCCAATAAATCAAACTTTGGAAGTGAATGCAAACCTGTTTTTTGTGGATGCATTCCACAATCCAGAATTACTCCGATACCATCTAAATTCAGATAGTAACAGTTTGCACCAATTTCACCTGCCCCGCCAAGGGGAAGAAATTCAATCATTGAAATACTAAAATATTATTGTAATGATAAAATTATTCTTTGTTTCGTTAACTGGGAAATGAGTTTAAAAATGAAATGCCGAATCATTAAAGATTCGGCAAATTAAAAATTGAAAAATGATATTAGCGAAGAAGAGTCATTTTAATGGACTTTGTGTAATTACCTGCTTGCAGTTTTGCGATATACAATCCGCTTGCAAGATTTTCCGCATTGAAGTCTGCTCTGTATGTTCCGGCATTTTGTTCCTGATTAACTACTGTTGCAACTTCGTTTCCAAGAACATCATAAACCTTAAGCTGAACAAAAGATTGTTCGAGAATACTATATTCGATTTTTGTTGTAGGATTAAACGGGTTTGGATAATTCTGACTTAGTGAAAAATCTGATGGTAAACCACTTAATTGTTCAACATCAGTTGTGAAAGATAAATTCCAATCGTACCAGTCGGCATTAATAACACCGCTATTAGGTGGATTAGGATCTGATGCTTCAACTGTTACATTTGCTCCATTCTTAGCTAGGAAAGAATATTCTACAAATGTGTTTCCATTTTCAGTAGAAGACTCTCTTATCCGCAAAGCATCGAAACTGGCACCACCTGGCATTGTCATTGTTCCCCAGCCATCAACAACAATATTTTTGGAAATGTTAGTTGTGGTAATTGGGGTTCCATTGTAATAAATAGTACTTGTATAACTCTGAGACCAGGTAGAGTTATACATTAATGGCAACTGTAATTCTATAGCTGCAGGATTATTTTTTGAAGTAATTAAATCACCGGGAAAAGAACCTGATGTAATAGCCTGACCCATGTTGCCAAGTGTGCTTCCAAGATTCAGGTAAGACCAAACTTCTGCTGGATTGCCCTGATAATTTTCTGAAGCATAAGTCCCGAGATTTGCTCCCGGGAATTCATTTGCATAGGGTGTTGAAACAGGATCAACACACATTAAATCATAAGTCTCAGTACTTTGTAATCCGGAGAAATTCCAGTTGTTTCCGCCACCAGCTGAGCCAATATCAAAACTTGTAATATCCATAGAATTAATAGTCACAGAGTTACCTACAGCAAAAGCGTTGGAAACATCAGTGGGGGTTATTTGAATTTGGGCAAAAGCAGTAAAAATAAAACAGAAAAGAAAAAGGATTGTAATTTTCATTTAGCCTCCTTAGTTATTGTTGATAAAACTTTATTAAACTAATTTTTCTAATAGCCTTGCTGAACTTAATAAAATCAATTAACACAACACAAGTGTTAGTATAACCAAATTGATTTCTAGTGTAAAGAGTTGTCTTTAATAATAATGCTAGCGAATTGCCCAGATTACATCAGCAAGAGTCTGATGGTCCGGTTCAAGATTAAATTTGAGAAGGAAATTTGGATTGAAACCATTCATATATTTTTCAATTCTTTCTTTCAGCCAGGAGATTTCTGCTTTTAATTTCCAGTGTTCTCCGGTAGATGAGTAAAGCACAATAAACAATCTGTTCTTTAAATGTTTTCTCTGTTGTTGAGATTGATTTTTATAAAGCCATTTGATGAGTTCATCAGTTTTTTTAATTGCTTCATCTATAGGATGTGGAAAATTTTTAGGAAAGATTGAAGTTTTATGATCAAAAGTAACACCGTCAATTGTAAAATCAACCAGCCTGTTTTTTTTATCAATTGCAGGTTGAACATTTGGCAGAGAACAAAATATCTTTTCAACAGCCTGCGCCGACCAGAAATTATACCATCTGGTTAAAGCATAATTAGAAATGTTCTGGTGTTCTTTGTCTTGTTTGAATCTGCTTTCTATTTCTTTTACAACATCCTCAAATGATGGAAATCTGTAGACAAAGTTTGTTAGCTTATCAAATTGATCGTTTTGTTTTCTTCCCCATTTATATGGATAACTTAATCGCTTTTTTAATTCTCTTTCAATTTGGAGAAGGTCTTGATTCATCTAAGGATTATTCAATCAATCTTTTGAAAACTAAGCAGTACTTTGTCATTTTCATACAAGTATAATTTAAACTTTACAATTTTGTAATTGTTTACTTTTTGAAGAGCAGAAATGAATCTTCGTTCGAGATCACCGGGACAAACCATTTCAGTAGCAGTGATGTCATAGAAAGAAATTTTATTCTTATCAATTTCAACCTTTCCATTAATTGTATTGCAGCCTGTGTTTCCGCGAACCATTTCGTCCTCAACATAGATTTCAAGCTTCGGAAGATTTTTTACAGTTTCATCAATCACAACTTTTTCACTATTGATTGAAGCAAGTGCCCATATATCATGAAGTAAATTTACTTGTGATTTTTCAGCTTCTTTTGAAGAACAACTAATAATTATTAAGGCAATTAAAATAAATGAAACAGAACAGCTCTTCATCCGTTAAACTTTTTATTTTTTAAAAAGGAATATGTATTCATGTTTGAAAATATAAAATCCTCCTGCAAGGGCGCGGTATCGCCACAACTCTTTTTGATTTCGTTTTGCAGTTGTCTGATCGAAGTTTTTTACAATTGTAGATTTTAGTTTAAAACCTCTATTTATCATTTCCTGCATAACATAAAATCCAAGTGGTATCCATTCGCCAGTAGAGTATTTGTCCCCTATTACAACGGCACAATACCTTCCTTTATCCAAAAAGGGATACATATTCTCGGCAATCTTTCCAAACAAATTTACAAACTCCGAAACAGAATTTGCATTTGAGAGATCATCTTTCTGATTGCTGAATTTTATAATGTCCCAATACGGTGGATGCATAATCATAAACTGGAAGGATTTTTGCTTTAGATTTTTCAGTTCAGTTTTGAAGTCAATTCTTGCGCTGTTTCCGGTAAGGATTTTTGTCGTAACTTTGAAAGGGTTATTCTCTTTGTGCAAAGTAGATTCTGCTTTTTTACAAACTTCTTTATTTAATTCAATTCCAACACCATTCCTTCCAAGACGTTTGCATTCAATCAAAGTTGTTCCGCTTCCGAGAAATGGATCGAGCACCCATTCTCCCCTCTTAGTATATCTTCTTAAAAGTTGGTTTGGAATCTGAGGAATAAAATTTCCCCAGTAATCAGCTTTGTGAACTCCCGATGTATCTCTTTTATCAAATAGCCAAAGACTATCTGTAAGAATATCGTTGTATTCTTTCCACCTGTTCAGGTTTAAATCGTTTATCTTTCCTTCTTTTTGAACCTCTAAACTTTTTATCAACCTGTTTAAATAATAACGTGTTCGTTCAATTGTCTTCGTTTGCAGTATTTGTTCAAGCTCATTTATTAATAATTCTTTACTTATTTTTTGTTTATTTCCATTAAGGTTATAGCTGATATTTTTTTGTTTGGAAAGCTTTAAAATCTTCTTGTTTAGATTTTTGGTTTCATCTTTAATTAACCCAAGCTCATTAAGAGATTTTATTTTATAGAGGATTGAAAGAATATTCATAATTAAAATTTACACTTCTTTATCAAACTTTTTCAAGACTATGTTAGCAATTGTTCTGCCAATAGCTAATGAAGCTGTTGCTGCAGGTGATGGTGCATTTAATACGTGGACCATTTTTTTAGCTTCCACAATCCTGAAGTCATCAACGAGTTTTCCGTTCGGTTCCAAAGCTTGTGCACGAACTCCGGAACCTCCGGGTTCAATATCTTCTATTTGAATTGCAGGAACCAATTTTTGTAATGCTCTTACAAATGCTTTCTTGTTGAATGAACGATAGAACTCACCAATTCCCATTCGATAGTATTTTGATGCCATCTTCCAAAAACCTGGATAGAAAAACATTTGTGATGTATCACCGAAAGAAAAACTGCTCTTTAAATATCCTTCTCGCTTAAAAGCAAGTACAGCATTTGGACCTGCTTCAACCCCACCATCTATCATTCGTGTAAAATGAACTCCTAGAAAAGGAAATTGTGGATCGGGCACAGGATAAATTAAATTTTTAACCAAATATTCTTTTTCTTTTTTTAGCTTGTAATATTCTCCTCTGAAAGGAACGATCTGCAATCCGGGATTTACTCCACACAGCTTTGCAATTTTATCGCTATACAACCCTCCGCAGTTTACAAGAACTTTGGTTTTGAA
>JAPHUI010000303.1 GCA_026193755.1 Ignavibacteriaceae bacterium
ACGCCTACGGTTCAATTCAATGTGAAGAAACTAAATGCTTCAGGTGGTATTGCGATCTCAGCAAGCCACAATCCGAATGAATGGAATGCATTAAAGTTGCTAAATAAAACTGGACAGTTTCTTTCACCTGAAGAGTTTGCTCAAATGCAAAAATACTTAGAGAAAAGTGAGTTAAATTATAAGTCATGGGATAAGATTGGTAAAAGAGCTGAATACAAACAAGGAATTCAAAATCATGTTGACGCAATTTTAGACTTGGGAATGATCTATTTAGATGAAATTAGAAAAAAAAAATTCAAGGTTGTGGTAGATTGCGTTAATGGTGCAGGTGCTTACGTCCTTCCTGAATTCCTGAAAGAATTTGGTTGCGAAGTAACTGAAATGAATTGCGAAAAAACAGGAATTTTCCCACGTCTCCCTGAACCACTGCCTGAAAACCTGATCGGGACGATGCAAAAAGTAAAAGAAACTAAAGCAGATTTAGGAATTGTAGTTGACCCTGATGTAGATCGTTTGGTTCTGATTACAGATAAAGGTGAATCGTTCAGCGAAGAAAATACAATTGTTCAGGTTGTTCAGTTTGTTCTTTCCAGAAAAAAAGGAAATGTTGTAGTTAATCTATCTACCACACGTGCAGTTGAAGACGTAGCGAAAAAATTCGGGTGTACAGTCTTTCGTTCACCAGTTGGTGAAGCAAATGTAGTAAAGAAAATGAAAGAAGTTAAATCTGTAATCGGCGGTGAAGGAAGTGGTGGAGTTATTTTCCCTGAATTGCACTATGGCAGAGATGCATTAGTTGGTATTGCATTAACACTTCAGCACCTTACAGATTATGGAAAATCTCTATACCAATTAAAAGAAGATCTACCTCAATATTTCATTTCAAAAAAGAAAATTGAGTTGACATCAAATCCTGATAAAGTAATTCAGAAATTGACTGAGAAATTATCTGACCAGAGTATAAACACAGATGACGGTTTAAGAGTTGATTTCGAAGAGCACTGGGTTCATTTTAGAAAATCTAACACTGAACCGATTATAAGAATTATTACTGAGGCTAAGACAAAGATTGAAGCGGAGAGTTTATCAGAAAAATATTTGGGGATAATAAACGGTTTAGAGAAATAGTCGTAAGTTATTGTAATTGACTAATATAGCTTCTCTCTCTTCTGAATATATCTAAGTAGTGCCTTATCATATTGGTCCGAAGTTTCAATCAGGTTGTAATCAATATTTGAATTAAGACATTCTGCTTTAATCTTGTTTGTAAATTCTTTCATTGCCTCACGATAAGCTTTTTGAATTTGGTAAGGTTGAGTGGTTATCTCATCTCCTGTTTCCAGATCTTTGAAGATTGCATCCTTTCCAAAAGAAAATGTTTTTTCTAAAGGATCCAAAACCTGGAAGACAATTACTTCATTTTTCTTATAACTGAAATGTTTCAAAGCTTTAAGAACTGAATTTATATCATCAAAAAAGTCCGAAATAATAACTACTATCCCACGTCGTTTTATCTTTTCGGCAGCCTCGTTAAGTGATGCGGCAGTATTTGTCTTTGATGAAGGTTCTATGTTTGCAAGGTTTTTCAGAATTTCTTGCAAGTACGCACGTGAAGATTTTGGGGGTAAAAACTTATTAATCTTTTCCGAATAAAGAGTCAATCCAACCGCATCCTGCTGATGAATCATTAGGTAACTCAATGCTGCAGCTAATGTTAAAGAATAATTCAGCTTTGAAATATTATTTCCTGAATTATAGCTCATTGAATTGCTGGTATCAAGAAAAATATAACTTCTTAAGTTTGTTTCTTCTTCATATTGTTTTATAAAATACTTTTCTGTTTTGCCGAACACTTTCCAATCAACATCTTTTAAATTATCCCCCTGCATATAAGAGCGATGTTCTGAAAACTCAACACTAAAGCCATGATAAGGACTTTTATGAAGTCCCACCATAAAACCTTCCACTACTAATCGTGCCTTTAATTCAAGCGAGTTAAGTTTGGAAATAAAAGAGGGATCTAGCAGGTTTTTATAATCCCTGACTGGTTCGCCCATTATTTTTCTTTTGCAATATTATTTTTAAGAATTTCCTCAGGTGACAAACCCATATTATCCAGTTCAGCCTGAGCAGATGACGTTAATTCGTTATCAGGATATTCCTGCAGAAATTGTTTATAGAGTGCAGTGGCTTCTTTATATTTTTTTAAATCGTTTGCACTAATAAAAGCTGACATAAACAAACCTGAAGGTGCATACTCACTTTTAGGATATTCGTCGTGTATTCGTTTAAATAATGAGACCGCTTTTTCAAGATTTTCTTCTTCTGAAATACTTTTATCTTTTTTATTCTGATAAATTGATGCAAGTTGAGAAAGTGCTTCAGGAGCAAGTTTGCTATCAGAATATTCATTAATAAGCTGGTCAAATGCAGAAACTGCTTCCGGTATTTTATTTTCATTAAGTTCTTTTTTTGCTTCATCTAAAAGCTCTTTATCAGATTTTTTGGGTGAACAACCAACAACTAAAATTAAAATTAATAATGACAATATCGGCTTCATTTTCTTCCCGGTTTGTTAAAAATTTCGATTCAAAATTATCATTAAAACTACCAACTAGCAATGAATGAATAAATCACTGATTTTATTGAGAATAAAAAAGCCGGCTCATTTTTCAAAGCCGGCTCAAATGTAAGAAATTGATTAATCAAATTTCTATTTAGT
>JAPHUI010000265.1 GCA_026193755.1 Ignavibacteriaceae bacterium
TGCATAACTACCTGAAAGCTTGCACCATCATTGAATTGCTCTGATTGAATTTCAAATGTACCAACACCTTCAAAATTTTTAATCTTTCTTCTGTTGGCTTCAAGTTTATTGATTAATCTTTCAGATGATAATATTTCCGCTTCTTCAGTAGGTTTTGAAGGAACGCATCCGTCTAGCACAAAAAATAAGAGTAATACGGCAATTAAAAATTTATCAACAAGTTTCAAATTGCGCCTGTTGCAACTTTATTCTTTAAAGACTCATTAGTTGAATCAAGATCAAGTGCTTTTTTCCAGTATTCAATTGCTTCCTCTTTTTTACCCTGCTTATATAAAACATCTCCCAGATGCTCCAGCAGCACAGCGTTATCAGTACCATCAATATCTATTGCTTTTTTGATGTAATAAAATGCTTCGTCGTATTCGCCAATCTTAAAGAATATCCAACCATAAGTATCAAGGTAAGAAGAGTTGGAAGAGTCAGCTTCAATAGCAATTTTTATCATTTCCAAAGCACGGTCAAGCTGCAGGTCTCTTTCTGAAAGCGAATATGCATAATTGTTATTGATGAGCGCATTTTGAGGATCGAATTGGAGTGCCAGCTCGTAAAGACTGTCACTCTCTGTCATTTGTTTAAGGTTATTATAAATCAATCCAAGCTGACCTAAAAGATTAACATTCTCAGGATCTAAAACCAGAGCACGACTGATATATTCAGCTGCTTCTTCGTTCTTATTTAATTGACCTAAAGCAAATCCATAAGCAGATAAAGCATTTACATCTGAAGGTTTTAGTTCAACTGCTGTCTTTAGATAATTAATAGACTCAGCAGTTTTGTTTTGTTGTGCGAGCGATAAACCGAGTATAAGATTTATAGCAAATTCATTTGGAAAAAGTTCTATTGCTTCTTTCATCATCTTTTCAGCTTCTTCGTATTTGCGATTATCGAAATACAAACCTCCAAGTTGTATCCAAGATTCAACATGCCAACTGGCATTTTCAGTAACATACTTAAAGTTCTCAATCGCAAGGGAATCATTTTTTTCAGAGAGAGCAATAGCGGCAAGATAAAGCTTCACCTGCCAGTAAGTTGTATCTTTATCAATTGATTCAAACAATTCTTTGGCAACAGGCAGAGCCGTTGAATCGGAGAATGATTTACTAAAATAAGTAGCACCAATACTAATTTTGGCATCTAATGGAACGTTGGGCTCATCAATAATATGTTTAAACTCTTTTGATGCATCCTCCCACTTATTCTCACTCAGATAAATCTGAGCTTTCTTTTCCCTGGCTTCAATATCGTCAGGCATTGATTCAAGAATTCCATCCAGCATCTTCAACGCTTCATTATCATAACCATTTCTAACATAAAAATCTATTGCTAATTTTTTTAAGGCAACATTACTGGGATCAATTTCTAATAATCCCTGAATAGATTCAGCAGCTTTTTCTTTATAACCAAGCTTTTCGTACAGTTCAGCAACACGGAATAAAACATTCCAATCCAAACCGATAATCCTGGTTAATTGATTATAGATTTTTATTGCTTCAAGTGGTCTGGTATTCTCATAAAGTCTTGCCAGCTTGTAATATACGCTGACATTTGATGAGTCTTTTGTCAGTACATTTTCCAAAACTGCGGCAGCAGAATCAATTTCACTTGCTTGAATATAAATATCTGCTAATAATAAACTGTATTCAACTTCGGAAGAATCTAGTCTAATTGAAAGCTTCGAGTACTTTAATGCATTAGCAAGGTTGTGAATGGTGAAGTAATTTTTTGACAGTGCGTAGCAGATACCCGCGCTGGTATCATAACTAAGTGCCTGATTAAATTCAGTTATAGCAGAAGAATAGTCTCCGTTTGATTCTGCCAGACATCCGTTTATAAAATGATCAGTTGCTTTATTCTTAAGTATTTCAGGATTCTTATTTGTTTCTTCAGGGAAATTACTATTTTTCGACACTTCGGAACCAGAACAACCAATAACAAATAAAGCTAAAAAGATAAGTGCTAAATATTTCTTCATAATCCTAATTATTTTAACGAAAAATATATTACTGACAGTCTTGAATAACAAGTGAAAGAACTTAGGTCTTAATTTCTATGGACACTATCTGAAGTAAGTATTGATAATGAAAAAGAGAAAGTGATTAATGTTTCTGAGAAGTAATGATTTTTAATTTTTATGTCTTCTGATTAAATTTTACAAGCAAATAATAAACACTATGAAAAAACTCGCCATCAATATCTTCTCACTTTTACTTTTAACTGCTCCCATTTATTCTCAGGGGACTGCCGGTGATCAGGCTAAATATGAATATAGATACCTGATTGATATGCCCACTGCAGGAATATTAGAAAAAGGTGTCGTTGGTTTTACTACTGAAATATTACCCTATGGCGTTTTAATTGCAGTAATCGAAGCAGGTGTCTATGATAATGTTAGCATTGGAATTTCTTACGGAGGTTCTAATCTTATTGGTTCAGGAAACGTTAATTGGTATAAACTTCCAGGAGTAACAATAAGAGCGAGATTATTTAATGAAACAACTTTGCTTCCTGCAATAGCTATTGGATTTGATTCGCAGGGAAAGGGAATTTATGATGATGCTGATAAACGTTATGCAATAAAATCTCCGGGTTTTTTTGGAGCGGTAAGTAAAAATTTTGATTTTTTAGGATATATGAGCTTGCATGGAACAGTGAATTATTCCCTTGAAGGAACAGATGGAGATAATTTTGTCGACGTAAGAGCTGGTGTGGAGAAAACATTGGGTTCAAGTTTTTCACTTTTAGTTGAATATGATTTTGCACTTAATGATAATAATTCAAATTTTGGCAGTGGAAAAGGTTATCTCAATGCTGGATTAAGATGGTCACCAGGTACAGGATTCACATTAGGTTTCGATCTCAGAGATCTGCTAAGTAATAAAACCTCAACAAAAAACGCTGCTGACAGATCTCTAAAAATTGAATACATAAAAAATATCTTCTAAAAGTAGAATCAAATACAGTTCTTACTGTCCTCTAAGTTGTACACACCAGTTTACTAATCAATACAAATCAAAAAATAAAGTAAGTAAAAAATCTTTTTTTGAACTCATTTTAAGCCTTTAAGGCGGCTTAATATTTGACTAAATTACAATTAGATATAAAAAACGAGGGTTAAAATGAATTTACATAAAATATTTATCGTCTTATTTATAATCACTTTTAGTTCCTTCTTTACAGGCTGCTACACACAGGTTGCTACATCTGATTCTAGCACATTGCCAAATGTAAACCAGCAGGCAGGAACAACAAATTATTATGCCGATGATGAAACTACTACTGAGTCTGGTTATTATGCGGAAACTGACACACAAGAAGTCAATGATGAAACAACAGTAATCAACAATTACTATTACGGTTACCCATACCACAGCTACTATATCGATTATTATCCGTCAATAACATTTGGAATTGCGATTGGCTGGGGATGGGCTTATTGGGGATATTACCCTTATTGGTCCTATTACTCATGTTATTGGCCTAATTATGGAGGTTGGTGCGGTTATGGTTGGTATGATCCATGGTATTGGAACTATTATCCTTCATATTGTTACTACAACCCTTACTATTATTATCCCAATTACTATTACGGTAATTATTATAATCATTATGGATACAAAACAAGGAACAATTACGTTGGCCGTTTAAGGAATAATTCAGGTGGTCGTAATTATGGTGATCGAACCAGGGACCCATTAAACTCTGTCGCGGGTGGCACGTTTGATAGAGGAAGGGATGATCTTAGCAGCGGAAGAGATTTGCGTACAAGAAATAATAGCGTAACTAATCGAACAATGGAACCCAGTAATAAAAACAGAGACCTCACCAGGGATCTTGCAACACTGAATAAAGTAACCGGAAATGGTAACTCTAACCGAAATGATGTTAATGTTTCAAGAAATCCAGGATTGCTTACTTCCACAGATAATAATATCAATAGAAATAATTCAAGCAGTACGCGGAACAAGAAACAACTAGGACTCAGTACAGATGCTTCTACTAGTAATTATGTCAGAAAGAACCCGACAAATGATGTTGTAAAGCAGTTGGGTGTTAGAAATAATACGACTAATACCAGGTCTTACAATAATAACAGAAACAATTCAAATAATAATGTAGGAAAAAGAAGCAACACAACTAAACCAAATACGAACTATAAACCTAACAACAATCGTAATTCAGGTAAGAATAATTCACCTAAAACTTATTCTCAGCCGAAGAGGAATTCAAACACTACATCAAAAAGTTATTCTCCTCCAAAGAGGAACAACAATCCACCTAGGACCTCTTCTCCCCCCAGGACAAACAATAATCCTCCGAGGAGTTATAATCCTCCAAGGAATAGCACACCACCTAGAACCAACTCATCACCGAGCAGGTCAGGTGGAAATAGTGGAGGAAGAAGGAGATAAATAAAATGAAAAGGTTAATAATTTCTTTAGTCTTTTTGTTTTTGCTGATCGGATTAAGTGGTTGCTATACTATATTACAAACTTCGGAGGAGTGTTATGAGGAGCAAGAAGTAATAGTTTACTATCCTGTTCCTGTACCAATACCACCGCCTCCACCAATATCTCCACCGGTTTCACCAATTATTCGTCCGCCTTATGTACCAAGTCCGCCAGTAAAAATCCCGGAGCCGAAACCAATAATACGACATCCGGAGAATCCCAATCGTGGAGGAGGTTCTGGTGACCAGGTTAGAGATCCTCTGCGTGGTCATGGTGAAAGAGGAAACAGTGAAAGAAATCCAGAACAAGATCGTACACCGGATAGGAATGATGGAGGTCGCCGATGAAGTTGGTATTGACTATTCTTCTCTTCGTTACAATATTCCTCTTTAGCGGTTGTTATACCGTTAGTTCCTTACAGGAAAAACCTGATGAATTAATAGAAGCTAATCATTCAAATGAGGACAAATCCAAAGACTACTTTAGTGAAGAAAATTATGATGTAGAAATCGATAGTAGTTACGAATTAGCTTATGCAGATTCCTTAGAAGAAGAAGAATCAGGATTTTTTGAAAATCTCATTACAGAAATTGTTTATAGGCTTTCAAATATTTCTAATAATGATGATAATCTGATAATGATATTTAGTGGAGACAACGTTGTTTATATCGTGAATTCAGATAACTCTTCGGGAACAATAGAGAATTCCTCAACAAAACGTAACCATTCTTCTACCCGGAATACAAGTGACAGAAATTATGACGGCAGGAAATGACAATGACAAAGTTAATAATTATTAATGCAATATTTTTGTTTATTTTAAGTTGTCAATCTAACTATTCACAAAACTACAATGATGCTCTTTTACTAAGTGAGCCAGGATTATACACCGGTGCACGGGCTTTATCGATGGGTAATAGTTTTACGTCTTTAAGCAACGATATCTCTGGTTTACTTTTCAATCCTGCAGGAATCGGACTGGTAAATAAAGTTGAACTCTACGGAGGTATGAATTTTAACTCATTTAATAACAACACATCCTTCTTTAATACAACGACAAATGCAAGTAAAAGTTCGGTCAACTTAAACCAATTCGGTTTGGTATATCCTTTACCCGTTATTCAGGGCAGCTGGGTATTTGCATTTGGTTATAATCGTGCAAAGGATTTCAACAGAACAATGAAATTTGATGGTTTCAACAGCGGTAATAATTCGATGATACAAACATTAACCGGTGATTATAATGAACAAGTCCCGATTACAAATGATTTAGGATTAGCCTATGAAATAAGAAATCCTATTACAAATGAATATATCAGAGATACTACGTTAATAAATGGTTTGCTTAATCAGTCTGGAGGAATTAAAAGAGAAGGTTATCTTGATAAATGGTCTTTTGCTATGTCGATTGAAGTAGCAAAGGGATTTTTTATCGGTGGTACATTCAATATCCTTTCCGGAAAATACAAAAGCAACAGTGACTACTGGGAAGATGATACAAAAGATATTTATGGAATAAATCTACCTCTCGATCCTGCAGATCAAACGACAAGAGATTTTCAAACATTTTATCTTAATGATATAATTGATTGGGATCTTTCCGGTTGGGATTCACAAATAGGTGTTCTATACAACTGGATGGATAAGTTTAGATTCGGTGCTTCCATTAAATTACCAAGCTATTATACAATAAAAGAAAATTATTTAGTCAATGCCGATAGTTACTTTGGAACCGGATATGGGTATTCTCTGAATCCCGCTATTGATGATCCTATACAATATGATATCAAAACCCCCTTTGAGTATTCATTTGGTGCTTCCGGAACATTTTCGATTATTACTGTTGCGGGCGACATAAAAATAATGGACTACACTCAAATGGAATTCACCGAAGGATTCGATTATGCTTATAGAACCGCGAGACAAAAAGAAATTGATGATCTTTTCACAACAGCTTTGGATTATCATTTTGGAGCTGAAGTAAAAATTCCGAATCTCCCAATTTTTGGACGTGCCGGATTTATGTATCGCCAATCTCCCTATTCAGACGACCCATCAGAATTTGATAAAAAATACTTAACAGTTGGTGTAGGTACACTGATTGATAATACGTTCGGGCTTGATGTAGCTTATGCTTACGGTTGGTGGAAAGATTTTGGTGATAATTATGGTGTGAATGTTTCCAGAACTTTTCAGGATATAAATGTTAATAATTTAATACTGAATTTTTCTGTAATATTCTGATAATTAAAAACCCTTGGTTAATATGAAAAAGCTATCTGTTTTTATGATGCTTCTCTTATCTCCCATTCTATTAGCTCAAGACTATGAATCTGAACCTATATTTTCAAAAATATATTTTGGTGTATTAGGCGGAACAAACTTTAATACGTTGCCAACTGCTGGAGCTGCAATAACTTTTGAAATTAAATCAAATATGACATCAAATATTAATGCAAAATTTTCTATAGGGTATTCAACGCTTTTTGATGATAATTCGTATGAATTAAAAAGTTATAGATTTGTTAGTTTTGATAATTATGCAAAATATCATACTCAACTATTGGCTGTTGATAGAGTTAAATATACTATTATCCCAATTAGCATCGGTGCCGAATATATATTTCTGAAAAGTAAAATAACGCCATTTGCTCTTGTTGAAGTTGGTTATAATTATTCAAGTTCCGTAACTGAAGGAACTACTCATGATGGTATTGCTGGAACATTTGATACGATTGATGAAGTTCCAGAAGAATATCGGAAAACAGCACCTGCATTAGATGATGGTTCATCAA